>NZ_JAZHLI010000029.1:0-54728 GCF_036549475.1 Aurantimonas sp. A2-1-M11
CAGGCAAACAATCCGCCGCCCACGCTTCTCTTTCTTCTCAATCTTCAATTGTCAAAGAGCACGCCAATCAATGATCGGCGGCGGGAAACCGGACAATATCCGGTCAAACCCTGTGGAGGGTCGCTACAGAGCGGCTCTCGATAGATGTCGACGATGGCGGCGCAAAACCAAACCGGTCAGAACAATTTGCCCCGAACCAGCTCCCGGCAGACCAACCGGCCCGCCCCGGCGCCACCGCCGTCGTCGATGAACGCGATATAGGCTACCCTCTTCCCTCCTGTCAACGACCCCAGTCGCAAAAACTTCGCAAAACAACCGGGGCGCCCGACGGGAGGTCGCCGACTACCGGCAGTGGTGGAATGGATTGCGCTTTACAGGATGGGATCCGGACGCAAACGCCGTCGGCCATCTCCCGTGCCCGGCGGCGAACCTGAACCGTCTGCGATACGCGAGCTCCTCAGGGCCGCTCGGCATTTCGCGGCGCCCCGCGGGACACAGCGTAGGAAAGGCGCGGCCACGCCGACGATCTCTTTCGCTGTGGAGCCCCGCTGGAGTGAGAGTCCAGGTCCCGTTCAGCGTCGTCGGTCGGGCGCCACAGGAACCGCAGACAGCCGTTACCTTCTTCAGCGGGATCGCGCGGTGCACTTCCCTCACCCCGACCCGGACCGGCTGCGACGGGCCGTAACAGGGACAGGACCGCATAGCCGCGCGAGATGGTGACGCCCGCGCCGGCGTCTCTCTGTAGGCAGATGTCTCCGCCTATAGGGAGGACGCCGCTTTTGCAGGGGAGCGTGGGCCTGGCCCTGCCGCAATCAGCGCCAATGGCTTGAGACCCGCCCGCCCGACCTGTATGCCCATGGGGCTCGGGTGACGTTCGACAATCCGGCGCCGGCACATGGTCGATATTTCGCCACCTTGTGCGCCGAAGGCGGGAACGGGGATTCCCACAGGGCGACGACGAGAGGGATGGTGCGCTTGCCGCAACTTATGCCGGCATTCGGGGACGAACCGCCGCTGATCAGCGACCGAAGGCGCAAGCCCGACCGTCGCCAGGTCTCGGCGCGCTGGCTGGCCGGCACGCTGCTGACCGGGCTGACCTCGACGGCATTGATGGGCATCGCTTTGTCTGCCGCCCTCGACGGTCATCGCGGCGCCGCCAGGCCCGCGGGTCTGGCCGCCGCCTTCGCCCCCAGCGACGATTTCAACGCCAAGGGTGAGCGCGTGGTGGCCACCGCCCTGCCCGTGGCGCGCAGCCGCCAGGTGGTCGAATTGTCGACCATGACCCGGGAGGGCGACCGCGAGGTCATCCGCACCCTGCCCTTCGGCTACGTCAACATGCTGCTCGGCGCCCGCCACCAGACCAGCGTCGACTACCCGGCCTTCGATCCCCTCAACATCTTCGCCGATCCCGAGACGGACGAGGAGGGCTCGGCCGACGACGAGACCCAGGCCGCCCAGCTCTATGGCGCGCGGGTCGAGGCCGAGGTGCGCCTGAAGGTCGAACCCTTCGCCTTCGACAGTGCCAGCTACGAAAGCGACACCGCCATCGCAGCCAGCGAGGTGGAACGTCTTGTCCGTCAGGTCTCGCCATCGCTCTCCTATGCGCCGGTCCAGGTCGCGTCGCTGAACACCGTCGATCCGCTGCGCTTCAATCTGACCAGCGACACGCCCGAATACGAGCCGGGCTCGGCCTTCCGGGTGATCGAGGAGAACGTCTCCCTCGCCCCGTCCGACGCCGGTGCCGAACGACCGCAATTCCACGAGGAAGTCATCCCGCTGCGCGAGGCGGCGAAGATCGCCGCCGTGCTCGCGGCCAACGGCTATGACGAGACCCGGAGCGGGCCCGCCGTCACGGCGCTGGGCGAGCGGCTGGAAACGGATGCCCTGGAGCCCGGAGACGCCCTGCGCGTCGGCGTCGAGACCATCGGCGAGACGGCCGAGGTGGTGCGCCTGTCAGCCTATCGCGGCGTCCGGCATCTGGGCACGGTTGCCGAGACCGAGGATGGCCCCTTCGAACCGGCCCAGGCGCCGGAAATGGGCGGCTCTGTCGCCGCCGCCTTTGACAGCAGCGAGAGCGAGGCGCCGATGCGCGCCAAGATGCCGACCGTCTACGACGGGCTCTACCAGGCGGCCCTCGCCTATGGCCTCAACGACCGGCTCTGCCAGCAGCTCGTCCATATGCTGGCGACCGAGGTCGACCTGCAGTCCCGCCTCAGCCCGACCGACAGGATCGCGGTCTTCTATTCGATGGAAGAAGGCAAGGAAGCGGCCACCGACGAATCCGAGATGCTGTTCGTCGAGGTCCGCTTCGGCGACACCGCCAAGCGCTTCTATCGATTCCGCCCCGAGGGTGCGGACAGCGCCGACTATTTCGATTCCGACGGCCGCAGCGCCAAGCAGTTCCTGCTGCGCAAGCCGGTGCCCAACGGCCGCTTCAGCTCCGCCTTCTCGACCGGGCGCAAGCATCCGGTCCTGGGCTATGTGCGCCCGCACTGGGGCGTCGACTGGGCGGCCCGCGGCGGCTCGCCGATCCTGGCCTCCGGCGACGGCGTGGTCACGAAGGCCGGCTGGGCCAGCGGCTACGGCCGGCAGACCATCGTCCGGCACGCCAATGGCTACGAGACGTCCTATTCCCACCAGAGCGGCATTGCCAAGGGCGTGAAGGCCGGCGCGCGCGTGCGCCAGGGGCAGGTGATCGGCTATGTCGGCTCGACCGGACTGTCGACCGGCAACCATCTGCACTACGAGATTTCGGTGAACAACCAGAAGGTCGACCCGATGCGTATCAAGCTGCCCTCGGGACAGGTCCTGGAAGGCGAGGAACTGGCGACCTTCCAGCGCGAGCGCGACCGCATCGACGAATTGCTGCGCGAGCGGGTGGAAACGCCCTTGCTGGCGGCCCGTTGAGACGGCGCCGGCATGCGAGGCGCCCGCACGTGTCGATCGCCTGACGGCGTCGAACCGCGGCGATGGTAGCAACGGCATCGGCAGATGAACGGCATCGGACGTCGGAACCACGATGCGGGGAGTCAACCTGTCAGAGCCTCTCGCGGGCATCCCGCCCGACGCAAGGCATTCTAATCGAAGGCGTTGAGGGAGCGCACGAAGCGGCTTTCCTCGACCATGCGCCAGCGCAGGCTCTGGGACAGGGGAACCACTTCGCTGGGACGTCCCATGTCGCCCACATCGGCTCGGATGTGGGAATCCAATCCCGCCATCGACCGCTCCAGCCGCTCGGCGGATTTCATGGCCGATCCGGCGCGCTGCGAGCGCTTTGCAAGCTTCAGTCCGAACATGTCGCACCCTTTCGACGCATCCCCATCGATCCTGGCGATGTGCGACACTCTGACTGGTAAATCCAGCGATAAGAATTAAACTGATCGGTGAGTTGCACTCATCGGTTATGCGCATGCCCCGGCACACCCATCTTCCCCTGATCGACACCGATCTCGTGCGGACCTTCGTGACGATCTGCGACACGGGGAGCTTCTCGCGGGCCGCGGACCGGGTCGCGCGCACGCCGTCGGCGGTCAGCCTGCAGATGAAGAAGCTGGAAGAGCTGCTGCGCCGCGAATTGTTCATGCGCGACGGGCGGGCCGTGCGCCTGACCAGCGACGGCGAGGCGTTCCTGGGCTATGCCCGCCGCATGATGGATCTGAACGAGGAGACGGTGGCGCGCTTCCTGACCCAGGGGATCGAGGGGCGCGTCATCTTCGGCGCACCCGACGACATCGGCTACATCGCCGTGCCGCAGATCCTCAAGCGCTTCGCCTCCACCCATCCGCAGGTGGAAGTCGACGTGAAGCTGCGCTCCAGCGACGACCTCAGGCGGCTCTGCGATGCCGGCGATCTCGACCTGGCTGTGCTGGCCTGCGACGATTACGGCCAGCGCAAGGTCACCATCGTGCACACGGAAAATCTCGTCTGGGCCGGGCTCCGGCACGGCCGGGCGATCGCCAAGCAGCCCCTGCCGCTGGCACTGGCCAGCCGCGGCTGCGCCTGGCGGGCCATTGCCCTCGACGCGCTCGACGCCGCCCATGTGCGCTACCGCATCGCCTATTCCAGCGGGCACTCCCAGGGCCAGATCGCGGCGGTCCTGGCCGATCTCGCCATCGCCCCGCTGCCCGAGAGCCACGTGACCGCGCCGTTGCAGCGGCTCGGCGCGGCCGAGGGCCTGCCGCCCTTGCGCCAGTACGAGGTGGCGCTGCTCAAGCGCCGGGGCTGCAGCGCCGTCGCCGAGGCGCTCGCAGAACATGTCGTGGCAAGCTTCGCCGACCTGCAGCCGACGGCGCCGCTGGCCTTGGCCTGATACGGGCCGTCCGTCGACGGGTTCGGCGCGCGCCTGCGCGGCGTCCATGCATATCCGCTGGGTCGGATCGCAGAAGCCGCCGTAAAGGCCGGCCTGTTCCGAGGCCGCGCCGCCGGTCACTTGCAGTAGGTGCCTCCCCGCCGGCGCGCGGCAATGTCGAGATGGAAGTGCGTGGCGTGGTCGGCGTCAGTGCCCGGGCCGAGCACGGTCTTGAACGGACCGCAGGCACCCTCGCGGACCGAGCGCTGGAACGCCTGTTCGGGCGAGCCCTTTTCCTGCGCCTCGACCCCCACCCTGCGTCCGCTGGCAAAACCGAAATCGGCGATGTCGATGGCACTGCCGCGGGCATGTTCGGAGATCCGGCTGCCCGAGGAACGGCTGCGGCAGACATAGGTGGAGGCATGGCGGAATGCCGAGAGCGTGTCGTCCGGAAACTGCGTCTTCGCCGCGGGCACCACGCTTGTCGTCATCCAGATCTCCAGCGCCAGCGCCGAGCGGCAGAGAAGCTGCGTCGGCTGGGACATGAGCACGCCCGACGAGAGGCGGTCGAGATCGATCGGGCGCAGGACGCCGCAATCGCCCTCGCTGATGCTCTCCCCGACCGTGTATTCGACGCCGCGGCGGGTGAGTTCGGCTTCGCAGGTCCTGGCATCCGCGATGGCCGCCGCCGCCTCCACCGCGGCAGCCGGCGTGATCGCCGGTTCCCGCGCGCGCAGCTCTTCGGGCGTCGCCCGCTCGTCGGGCTGCGCCGAAACCGGGGCCGCAGGCGCCGCTCCCGCACTGCCGGCAGGGCGACGTTCCGGCAGCGGAATGGCGGTGACAGGACGCTCGGCGGCCTCTTCGCCGGTCAGGGCAGGGTCGGGCATTGTTGCGGCCTCGTCCGATTCGGGGGACGGGGGCGGGGCCGCCGATGCAGCAGCCGTTGCCGCGACGGCCGGCTTGTCGTCGTCGCTGCTGGCGCTCGACGGCGAGTCGGCGCCGGGTGCGTCCGCATCCCCTTCATCAGGCCGGCTTGCAGGCAATGGTACGGCCTCGGCGCCCTCGCCTTGGGTTGTCGCGGCATCCGGCGCTTGCGCGACCACCGGGCCGGGGGCCGCCAGCATCGCCGCGACCAGCGCCGGTATTGATACGTCCAGAAGCCTCCGACGAAGGGACAGGATGCGGCCGGGCGAGCCGGTATCGGTTCTCAGCATGGGACTTCGCCTCGACGCTATTGCCTGTGACATGCCACGGCATGAAGGCAGATCGATGGTCGCACCTAGTGGCGCACGAACGGCTGGCCAGTATCCGCTGGGGAAGCTCGGCGACGATCCGCAAGACCTGGGCCCTGCTCTCCGGTATGACCGTAGTCTGTCCCGCGTCTGGCGCCCTCTTGCACTGCACCGCGGGATCGCGACACAGTGCCCCGGCAAGGGTCGACAGGCACCGGCGCAGACCGTGAAAGGGACAGGATGAGCGTTCTCGTGACCGGCGGCGCCGGCTATATCGGCAGCCACATGACACTCGCGCTCCTCGCGCGCGGCGAGGAGGTCGTGGTCGTGGACGATCTGCGGACCGGGTTCGACTGGGCGATTCCCGAGGGGGTCACCTTTGCCCGGGGCGACATCGGCGACGTCGCCTTTCTCGACCAGGTGTTCAGCGCCCACAAGCCGGAGACGGTGCTGCATTTCGCGGGCTCGATCGTGGTGCCCGAATCCGTCGCCGATCCGCTGCGCTATTATGCCAACAACACGGTGAATTCGCGCCTGCTCATCGAAACGGCGGTCCGTCACGAGGTCACACATTTCGTGTTTTCATCGACCGCCGCCGTCTACGGCATGCCGGGCGACGAGCCCGTGCGCGAGACCGCCGATCTGCGGCCGATCTCGCCCTATGGGCGCTCCAAGCTGATGACCGAAATGATGCTGGAGGATACCGCCCACGCCCACGCCATCCGCTATGCCGCCCTGCGCTATTTCAACGTCGCCGGTGCCGATCCGCAGGGCCGCACCGGTCAGTCGACCAAGGGCGCGACGCATCTGATCAAGGTGGCCTGCGAGACCGCTCTGGGCCTGCGCGACCATCTCGACATCTTCGGCAGCGACTATCCCACGCCCGATGGCACGGCCGTGCGCGACTACATCCATGTCTCCGATCTCGCGGCCGCCCATCTCGACGCCATCGGGTACCTGCGCGGCGGCAATCCCAGCATCGTCTGCAATGTCGGCTATGGCCGCGGTTTTTCGGTGCGCGAGGTGCTGGAGACCGTCCGTAAGGTGCATGGCCAGGATTTCGATATCCGCACGGCAGGCCGGCGGGCGGGCGATCCGGCGATGATCGTCGCCGATGGCAGCACCGCCCGTCAGAAGCTGGGGTGGACGCCGAAATACGACGATCTTCCTACCATCGTCGCCGACGCCCTCCGCTGGGAGGACCGCCTGCGCTTTCGCAACCTGCGGTAACGACGTACAGCCCCACGGCTTGCGACCGGCCGCACAGCAACCTTCCGCCACGCGGTCGGTTTCGTCTGTCCTTGAAATTTCGGCGAAACCCGAACGATTGTGCATGGATGAGATGAGCGGAAATGGCCTGAGGGCATACGGAACCGGCGCGGCGACCGGCCGGTGGGACCCGGAGGATCGCTCCGACTGGCAGATCTTTCACGCCAACCGGACAATCTGGGAGGCGGTGCTGTCGCTTTGCGACGGCGCGCGGACCAGCCTTGCGATCGAACAGTATATTTTCGGCGCCGACATCATTGGCACGCAGCTGATGGATGTGCTGACCGCCGGTGCGCGGCGCGGCGTCCATGTCCGCCTGCTGGTGGACGCCTATGGAAGCGCCGATCTGGTCCGAAGCGCCCAGGTCGAGACGTTCCGGCGCGCCGGCGGGGAACTCGTCCGCTACAATCCGGCAAGCCGGCTCCTGCGCAACCCGATCAGCGGCATGCACCGCCTGCATCGCAAGTCGGTCATTGCGGACAGCTGCCGGATGATGGCCGGTGGCGCCTGCTACACCGATCGCATGTCCGACTGGCGCGACACGATGGTCCGGATCGAGGGCCCGATCGTGCCGCACGCCCTCGCCGCCTTCGAGACGGCCTGGGCCTATGCCGAGGGATTGTCGGCGCAGCGCAGCCGCAGCCATGCGGCCGAGGCGGCCTGCGGCGCCGGATTCTGGAATTATCTGACCAGCGACCCGGTGCGCCCCGCCCGCCAGGAGATCTACCAGACGCTCCTGACGCGGCTGGACAATGCCCACCGGTCCATCGACCTGGCCACGCCCTATCTGTTTCCCGATTTCAAGATCTGGGCCGCGCTCACCGGCGCGGTCGAGCGCGGCGTGCGCGTGCGCCTGCTCATGCCCGCCCGCAGCGATCACACGTCCATCGATCTCGTATCGCAGCGCTTCGCGCGCGCGCTCGCCCGACGCGGCGTCGAAGCCTATGGCTATCTGCCGGCCATGATGCACGCCAAGCTCGCCATCATCGACGAGTGGAGCATGGTCAGCAGCTTCAATCTCGACATCCTCAGTATCGGCCTGAATGTCGAGAACGGCCTTGGCACGACGTCGCCGGCCTTCCGCGAGGAATTGCTGGGTCAGTACGAGTGCGACATCGCCACGTCGCGCCGCTTCTGATCGCTGCCGGCGCCGGTCAGCGACAGGTCGGCCCAGACCGGCAGGTGGTCGGAGGCCAGGCGGGCCCGTTCGGACGTGTGCACGGCCGCTGCGTCCACATGGATGTCGAGGCTGGTGATGATGCGGTCGAAGGAGACGAAGGGCATCTGCGAGTGAAAGCTGAGCCCCGGCGCAATGACGTGATGGTCCTCGGCGAAATGCGCCAGGCACCCGCCTTCCGTGTTCCACTGGTTGAGATCGCCCATCATCACCGTCGGCAACGGCTCTTCCAGCTTCGCCAGCTGGTCGAGAACCGCCCGGGCCTGCCGCTTGCGCCACAGGCCGACGAGGCCGAGATGCATGCCGACGACACGAATCGCCACGTCGCCGATCTGAAGATCGGCCAGCGCCGCGCCGCGCGGCTCCAGCGCCGGCAGAACCAGCCGCATCCGGCGCAGCAGCACGATGTCCTTGCGTACCAGAATCGTGTTGCCGTGCCAGCCGAGACTGCCCGGCCGCACGCCGAAGCGGATCGGCCTGAAATGCGTCATGTCGGAGATCAGGCTGGGCGACAGGGACGAGAGACGGTCGCCGAGCCGGCGATCGACCTCCTGGAGCGCGACGATGTCGGCATCCAGCTCCTGCAGGACATCGAGGATCTGTTTCGGCCGGCGGCGCCAGTCGGTGCCGACGCTCTTGCGGATGTTGTAGGATGCGACGCGAAACATGAGACCTCGTTCTCAAGCCGGGCCGGGATCATTGCCCCTGTCCGCCTGACCTGCAATGACCCTTCATGGGTGAAAGAGCCGGAATGCGGGATACGCCGGCCGCCGGCGCGCCGGTATCACGACCGGGGAAATGAGCCAGCGGCGAGTTCGATCCATCGTCCGGGGTATTCCGCGCGCCAGTCCGGATAGCCGGTTCCCCGTCAGGCCGGTTCCGGCATGGGATCCGGCCGGGCCGGCAGGATGACCAGTTCGAAGGTCACGCAGACCGGGTTGTCGCCATGGACCAGCCGGCCCTCGAAGATCCGGCCGTCCATCGCCACCACGCTGATGTCGAGCAGCGGCGCCGCCAGCCCGCCCTCGAGTCGGCCGTCGCGGAGCAGCAGTTCCGAGGCGTAGGACTCCATCGACGCGCCGTCGGCAAACCGGGCGCCGTTGAGGCTGCCGATGCCGAGGATGCGGGCCTCGCGGATGCCGCGCTCGGCGCAGATCGCCGCGATCGCGGTTCCCAGATCCTGATTGGGCCGCAGCGTGACGGCGAGCGCGCTGGCGGTATCGGTGCCGCCTGGATTGCCGGGCACAGTCTCGGCGGCAAACAAAGTGAAATTCGTCTCCGCGTCGTGCCGCGCAATGAAGCTGGCACCGACGAGCCCGGTGCCGCGCACCCGCAGCGGTTCGGCCGTGCGCGTTTCCAGCGGCAGCATGTGGCCCATGGCGCGCGCACCTTCCGGATCGGACCAGATGCCATGGCAATGGAGAAACGGCTCGCCTTCGCGCCAGCCCACGATGGCGCCGGCCGCCTCGACGGTCACGACGCCCTCGGGCGCGAAGGTCTCGCTGTACCAGGCGGCGTGGCTCGGGCCTGGGGACCCGGCGGGCATCACGTAGCGAAACGGTGAAAAGCGCCCGCCGGACAGGGTCACATAGGCGCCGTCGCATCCGGCGGTCCCCAGGCCCTGTGCGATCCCGGCATTGACGATCTCGCCCGCCGGCACGGTGAAGTCGAGCGGCACCGCCCGCGCCGCGGCGACGGACGATCGTTCGGCCGCCGGCGGGCCCGGATGCACGATCCGGCGCGGCGTCGTCATGGCCGGCCGGTTCCCCGGCAAGTCGTCGGACGGATTGCTCGCCCAAGGGTCACGCCGCGCGCTCCCCGTCGATCAGCCCGCGTTCTTCCAGCGCCTGGCGAACCAGCTTCTTTGTGATCTTGCCATAGGCCGATTTCGGCATTTCGTCGAAGAACACGAAGCGCTTGGGCAGCTTGTATCGCGACATCTTGCCGTCGAGGAATGCCCCAAGCTCGCTCTCGCCGACGCTCTCGCCGGAGACCGCCACGCAGACCGCGATGCCGACCTCGCCCCAGACGGGGTCGGGCACGCCGACCACCGCGACCTCGCTGATCTTCGGGTGCGCGAGGATCTTCTCCTCGATCTCGCGCGGATAGACGTTGGACCCGCCGGAAATGTACATGTCCGAGGCGCGGCCGGTGATCGACAGATAGCCTTCGGCGTCGAGATGGCCGAGATCGCCGGTGCGGAACCAGCCGTTCCGGAACGCCTTCGCATTGGCGTCGGGGTTGTCGTAATAGCCGGCAAAGACCGCCGGTCCGATGACGCAGATCTCGCCGGTCTCGCCGGGTCCGAGCTCGGCGCCGGCCTCGTCCTGGATCGAGACCGCCATTCCGGTGCGCTCGTAGCCGCAGCTGCCGATACGCGCTGTTCCGTCGTCGGCGGAATGCTCGTGCGCCGGCAGGACAGTGATGTTGCCGGTCACCTCGCCAAGCCCGAAATACTGCACGATGACCGGACCCAGAACCTCCAGCGCCCGCTTCTGGTCGGCGCGGTACATCGGCGCGCCGGCATAGATCACGTGGCGCAGCGAGGAATGGTCGTGTCCGGCCACTGCCGGATGCTCGACCAGCATCTTCAGGATCGTCGGCACCGTGAACATGTTCGACACGCGCCACTGCTCGACCAGGCGCCAGGCGGCGGCGATGTCGAAGCGCTCGGTCGGCATCAGGATGGTCTTGGCGCCCGCCGCCACCTGGGCAAGCTGGTGGACGCCGGCCCCGTGCGACAGCGGGGCGACCACCAGCGAGGCGTCGCGCGGTCCGGTCCCGGGCATGAGGTCGCAGAGATGGTTGGTCGCCACGAAGGACATCTGGCCGTGGGTCAGCACCGCCGCCTTCGGACGCCCGGTGGTGCCCGACGTGAAAAAGAACCAGCAGGGATCGTCGCGGTCCACCGCCGCATTCGCCACCGTCGCACCGCGATGGGCGGCAACGAGCGTGTCGTAATCCTCGCCGAATTCGGCCACGCCGATCGCGACGACGAAGCCGAGATCGTGACAGGCCGCCCGACACGCCGCGGCGTGGTCCGGAAAGGCGGCGTTGCAGATCATGCCCGTCGCGCCGCTCGCCTTGGCGAGATAGGCGACCTCGTCGGGGGTCTGGCGAAAATTCGTCGGCACCCAGACCGCCCCGAGACGGAAACAGGCGAACATGGATTCGAACATCTGGTTGCAGTTCTGCGATTGCACCAGGATCCGGTCGCCCTTCGCCACGCCGTAGCGATCGCGAAGCGCCACCGCCATGGCCGAGGCCCTGGCGTCGATCTCGGCCCAGTTCCACTGCGCCTCGCCCCAGACGAGGCCGACCTCGTCGCCGAGGCGGCGGGCGGCCCTAGTCAGGAAATGCGCGAGATTGGCGACCCGGGTCGATTGCGGCGCGACGCCGCCCTTCGGGCCTCCCGTCCCATCGTCCATGGTCACTTCGCACGCTCGAGGATGGAGACGTAATTGGCGACCGCTGCGCCGCCCATGTTGAAGACGCCGGCCATCTTTGCGCCCGGCACCTGCATGTCGCCGGCCTCGTTCATCAGCTGCATCGCCGCCATCACATGCATCGACACGCCGGTGGCGCCAATCGGATGGCCCTTCGACTTGAGCCCGCCCGAAGGGTTCACCGGCAGCCGGCCGTCCTTGGCCGACACGCCGTCGCGGATCACCCGGTAGCCCTGGCCGGGTTCGGCCAGGCCCATCGCCTCGTATTCGATCATTTCGGCGATGGTGAAGCAGTCATGGGTCTCGACGAAGTCGAGATCGTCCAGCGATACCCCGCCGTCATCCAGCGCATGGGCCCAGGCACGGCGCGCCCCGGCGAACTCGGTCACGTCGCGGCGGCTCAGCGCCAGGACGTCGTTCATGTGGCGGCGGGACCTGAAGGCGATCGCCCGCTCCAGGCCGGCCGCCGTCTCCTCGTCGGCCAGCACGATGGCCGCCGCGCCGTCGGAAATCAGCGAACAGTCGGTGCGCCGCAGCGGCGGCGCCACATAGGGGTTCTTGTCGGAGATCGTGTTGCAGAACTCGAAGCCGAAATCCTTGCGCATGTGGGCGTAGGGGTTCGCCATGCCGTTGCGATGGTTCTTGGCGGCGATCATCGCCAGCTCCGCGGAGCGGTCGCCGTGCTTCTGGAAATATTGCTGGGCGATCCGCCCGAAAAGACCGGCGAAGCCGCCCTCGACCTCGGCTTCCTCCTCGCGATAGCTGGCGCCCAAAAGGATGTCGCCGGTCTGGACGGTCGGGATCGCCGTCATCTTCTCGGCGCCGACCACCAGCGCGATGCGGCCGCGGCCCGATTCGATGAAGTCGATGGCACCGTAGAGCGCTGCCGAGCCTGTGGCGCAGGCATTCTCCATCCGCACCGCCGGCACCATGCCGAGACCCTCATGGGCCATGCCGACGAGGGCGCCCTGGAAGTCCTGCTTGGAGAAGCCGTTGTTCATGACGCCGACGAAGATGCCGTCGACGCTCTCGGCGCCGATGCCGGCATGTTCCAGCGCCGGGGCGACCACCTCGCCCATCAGCGCCTGGGTCGTCGGGGCCTCGGACTTGCCGAAATGGCTGTGCGACCAGCCGACCATCTGTGCCTTGCTCATTGCCTGATCCTCTCGGGTTCGATCCGCGCTACCGCCGTCCCGCTGTCGGAACCGGCCAGGCCTGCGCGCCTGCCTGCCTGTAGTGTCGCCTGCGTCCTGCCGCTGCCGCCTCGCGGGACGGCCCGTTCATCGCCGGCGGGGGCGAACATGCGCCTCAACCGTGCCTCGACCGCCTGCACTTCGCTGCCGATGAGGGCCGCCAGCTCGCGCTGCCGCGCCTCGCCCATGCGGCTGTCGATCGCCGACAGGCTGAGCGCACCGGCCACCCGGCCGTCGGGGTAGCGCACGACCCTGGCCACGGCCCAGGAATTGGGGAGGACCAGTCCCGGATTGACCACCCAGCCGCGCTCGCGGGCCAGCGCCACATGCTCGCGGATGATGTCGGAGGAATAGAGCGGATAGTCCGCCGACACGATCGCATTGTTGGCGGCCAGCACCCGGTCGATCTCCGCGTCGGGCAGCGCTGCCAGGATCGCCAGCGATCCGCCGCCGACGCCGAGCGGGTGGCGGTCGCCGACCTCCAGCGCATGGGTGCGGATCGGATAGGCGCCCTCCTCGCGATGCAGGCACACCGCAAAGGTGTCGCGCCGCACCGACAGGAAGCTGGTGTCGCCGCTGCGCGCCGACAGGGCAATCAGGCTCTCCATAGCGACGTCGAGAAGTCCGTAGCGGCGCGAGGCCAGCACGCCGAGAACGAAGGATTCCTCGCCCAGATGATAGCGCCGGCTGACCGGATCCTGCTCGACAAGCCGCGAGCGCATGAGCGCCAGGAGCAGGCGCCGCGCAGTGGCGCGGTTGAGGCCGCTTTCCTCCACCACCTCGGACAGGGCGACGCCGCCGGCGTGCCGGCTGATCAGCGACAGCAGCGCGAGCGCCCGGTCGACGCTCTGGGCTCCGCCGATCTCGCGTGCGACGGGTTGGTTCACACCCAATCGCGCCTCCTGGATGTCCACATGATGGATGGTGTTTCTCAAGGGCTCATTGTTCAGCAAACGATATCCGGTTGCAAGCGGTCCGCCATGCTGGCAAGCTTCGCCCCGCATGCAAGGTCGATGGTCCACCATGTGGATGCTCGGGAGGACGGAGCCGGCCTTTGACTTCATTCGATCGGGAGGACCGACCTTGAAATTTTCCAGACTCGTGGCCGCGACGGCCATCGCCACCACGCTCGCCGCCCTGCAGCTGACGCCGGCCTTCGCCGAGACCCTGCGCCTGTCCCACAACACCAACGACACGACGACGTGGCAGAAGGGCGCCGAGAAGTTCAACGAACTTCTGAAGGAAAAGAGCGGCGGCGAACTCGACATCCGCATCTTCCCGAACGCCCAGCTCACCGGCGGCGACCAGATGAAGCAGGCCGAGATGGTCGGCCGCGGCGCCCTCGACTTCGTCGTCACCTCGGCGATCAACGTGACCCCGCTGGTGCCGGAAATGGCAGTGTTCTCGCTGCCCTATCTCTACGGCGACTATGACGACGTCGACGCCACCACGGCGGGCGCCCCCGGCGACCGCATGGAAGAGATCATGGCCGAGAACGGCATCGTCGTCCTGGCCTGGGGCGAGAACGGCTTCCGCGAGGTGACCAACAACGTCCATCCGATCAAGACGCCGGACGACCTCAAGGGCCTGAAGATGCGTGTCGCCGGCCCGATGTATATCGATGTGATGAACGCGCTCGGCGCCAACCCGCAGCAGATGCAGTGGACCGAGACCTTCTCGGCGCTGCAGCAGGGCGTCGTCGACGGCCAGGAGAACCCGATCGGTGCCGTGATCATCCCGCAGCGGGTCTACGAGGTGCAGAAGTACATCACCCCCTGGCACTATTCCTACGATCCGATCTTCGTCGGCGTCAGCCAGAAACTGTGGGACAGCTGGGACGCGGAGCGCCAGGAGATGGTGCGCGCCGCCGCCGAGGAGGCGATGACCTACCAGAAGGAGATCACCCGCGAGGACACGGCCAGCGGCATCGAGTTCCTGAAGGAAAAGGGCATGGAGGTCTACGAGCCGAGTGCCGAGGAGATCGACGCCTTCCGCCAGGCGACCAAGTCCGCCTACGACACCTGGGCCCAGAAGGTCGGCCCGGATCTGGTCGCGCTGTTCGAGGACGCCGTCGCCGAGTCCGCCGGTGGGGCCAAGCCCGCCAACTGACGTTCATGGGCGGCGATCCACGGGTCGCCGCCCCCTCCCCACCCGACCCGCCGGCCAGCTGGATATGTCGATGCGCGCAGTTCTGGAGGATGCGGAGAAGATCGTCTGCGCGGTGATCTTCCTGGTGATGACCGGGATCGGCTTCCTCAACGTGGTCGTGCGCTACCTGACCAGCTATTCCTTCGCTGCCACCCAGGAAATCCTCCTCAACGGCTTCCTGCTGCTCACCGTCTTCGGGGCGGCGATCGCGGCGCGCCGCGGCGAGCATCTGGCCGTCACCCTGTTCGCCGACCTGCTGCCGGCCGGCGGCAGGCGGTTCGCTCTCTGGCTGTCCACCATCCTGTCGGTCGCTCTGCTCTGCCTGTCGGCCTGGTACTGCTTCGGCCTCGCCCAGAACCAGTATGCCAGCGGCGTCACCTCGCCCGGCCTGCAGGTGCCGGCCTGGTACTACACGCTCGGCCTGCCGCTGGGCTTCCTGCTGATCGCCGTCCGCCTCGTCCAGCAAACGCTGGGCTTCGACCGCACGCTGCGCGGCGGGGAAGACCGGCATGCCTGATCTCGATCCCGGCACCCAGATGGTGGTGCTGTTCTTCGTCCTTCTGTTCCTGCGCGTCCCGGTCGCCTTCGCGCTCGGCTTGTCCTCGCTCTACGCCATGTGGGTGATCGGCTTCGGTCTGGACCTCGTCGGCGACCTGCTGTCCAGCGGTATCTCGAAATTCTCGCTGCTGGCGATTCCGTTCTTCATCCTCGCCGGCACGCTGATGGGCACGGTCGGCATCGCCGAACGCATGATCCGCTTCTTTCGCGTGCTGGTTGGCTCGCTGCCGGGGGGCATGGGCATCGTCGGCACCGTGGTCTGCCTGTTCTGGGGCGCCGTCAGCGGCTCCGGCCCCGCCTCGGTCGCGGCGATCGGCCCGCTGATCATCAAGGGCATGGCCGAGGACGGCTATCCCCGCCCCTTTGCAGCGGCGCTGGTCTGCACCGGCGCGGCCCTGTCGATCGTCATCCCGCCCTCGATCGGCCTCGTCATCTACGGGGTCATTGCCGAGACCTCCATCGCCGAACTGTTCATCGCCGCGATCCTGCCGGGCGTGGTGATGGGCGCGCTGATGCTGCTGACCTTGCCATTCGCCAACCGCGCCCGGGCGGCCGCCCATGCCGGCACCGGCCTCGCAGGGCTTGCCCCGCCGCCCTATGCCGACCGGCCCTATGGCGAGCGGCTGGCGCGGTCTTTCGTCGACGCCATCTGGGGCCTGCTCACGCCGGTCGTCATCCTCGGCGGCATCTATGCGGGAATCTTCACGCCGACCGAGGCGGCGATCGTCGCCACGGTCTACGCGCTGCTCGTCGGGCTGTTCGTCTACCGCAGCCTAACCTGGCGCACCCTGTATGCGGCGCTGGTCGAGGCAAGCTCTTCCTCGGCGGTCGTCATGCTGGTCGTCGCCTTCGCCAGCCTGTTCGGCTGGGTGGTGACCATCGACGATCTCGTCGGCAAGTATTCCTCCGTGCTGCTGGGGCTCAGCGACAACCAGTGGGTGATCCTGGCCGTGATCATGCTGGTGGTGCTGATCGCCGGGATGTTCATGGACGCGATCACCATCATGTTCATCACCCTCCCGATCTTCCTGCCGGTGGTGCGCGAACTGGGCTGGGACCCGGTCTGGTTCGGCGTCGTCCTGATGGTCAATCTGGCCATCGGCCTGTTCACCCCGCCGGTTGGAATCAATCTGTTCGTCGCCGCCAACATCACCCGCCTGTCACTGGAGAAGATCGCCCTGGGGGCCATTCCCTTCCTCCTGACCAGCCTCGTCGGCCTCGCCCTCGTCGCCGCCTTCCCGGACCTCTCCAGGCTTCTCATCGCCTTCATGGGGTGATCGCCGCGCGGTGCCGTCGCCCGCGCCCATGACGAGCGCGGCGAAGACGGCTATCGTCGCACCGACGGCACCTGTCGCCCCGCAACGGAGATTCCCTTGGCCGAGACCCCCGCCCTTCACACGACGCCGCTCGACGCCCTGCATGTGGCGCTCGGTGCCCGGATGGTGCCCTTCGCCGGCTATTCGATGCCGGTGCAATACCCCGCCGGCGTCATGAAGGAGCATCTCCACACGCGCGCGGCCGCAGGCCTGTTCGACGTCTCGCATATGGGTCAGGTGGCGATCCGGCCGACATCCGGCGAACTCGCCGACGCGGCGCTGGCGCTGGAAACGCTGGTGCCCGTCGATGTCGCCGGCGTGAAGGAAGGCCGCCAGCGCTATGCCGTCTTCACCAACACCTCGGGCGGCATTCTCGACGACCTGATGATCGCCAATCGCGGCGACCATCTCTTCCTCGTGGTTAATGCCGCCTGCAAGGACGAGGACATCGCCCATCTGCGCGCGGGCCTGGAGGGGACCTGCGAGGTCACGCCCCTGACCGACCGCGCGCTGCTGGCGCTGCAGGGCCCGGCCGCCGAGGCCGCGCTCGCCACGCTGAACCCGGCCGTCGCCGAGATGCGCTTCATGGACGTGCGCGAATGCGACCTTCTGGGTGCGGCCTGCATCGTCTCGCGCTCGGGCTACACCGGCGAGGACGGCTTCGAGATCTCGGTTCCGGCCGAGGCCGCCGAGCCGCTGGCAAAGGCGCTGCTGGCACTGGAGACGGTGGAGCCGATCGGTCTCGGCGCGCGCGATTCGCTGCGCCTGGAGGCCGGCCTCTGCCTTTATGGCAACGACATCGACACGACGACGACCCCGGTCGAGGCGGCACTGGAATGGTCGATGCAGAAGGTCCGCCGCACAGGCGGCGAGCGCGAGGGCGGCTTTCCCGGCGCGGACATCATCCTCCGGCAGATGGCCGATGGTGCGACGCGCCGTCGCGTCGGCCTGTCGCCGGAAAGCCGCGCACCCGTGCGCGGCGGCACCCGCCTCTTCGCCGAAGCTGAGGGCGGCGCGCCGATCGGCACGGTCACTTCCGGCGGTTTCGGTCCGACACTGGAGGCGCCGGTCGCCATGGGTTACGTTCCCGCCGAACAGGCCGGATCGGGCACCCGGCTCTTCGCGGACGTCCGTGGCAAGCGGCTGGCCGTGATCGTCACCCCCCTGCCCTTCGTCACACCCGGCTACAAGCGCCGCTGAAGCGAGAGGACGTTCATATGCTGAAATTCACCGAGGAACACGAGTGGCTGCGGATCGAGGGCGACATCGCGACCGTCGGCATCACCGAGCATGCCACCACCCAGCTCGGCGACCTCGTCTTCGTCGAACTGCCGGCGGTCGGCGCCAGCTTCGCCAAGGGTGACGACGCCGCCGTGGTCGAATCGGTCAAGGCCGCGTCGGAACTCTACGCGCCGCTCGACGGCGAGATCACCGAGGTCAACGAAGCGATCGCCGACGACCCGTCCATCGTCAACAACGACCCGCTCGAGGCCGGCTGGTTCTTCAAGATGAAGCTGTCCGATCCCTCTGCCGCCGACGCGCTGATGGACGAGGCCGCCTACAAGGCGATGGTCGGGTAAGGACGAAGACTATGGGCACCGAATTCACCGACTACGATCCGTATGATTTCGCCAACCGGCGTCATATCGGCCCGTCTCCCGCAGAAATGGAGGAGATGCTCCGGCTGCTCGGCGTCGACAGCCTCGACGCACTCATCGACGAGACCGTGCCGGCGTCGATCCGCCAGGCCGAGCCGCTGGAGTGGGGCCCGGCGATGACCGAGCGCCAGGCGCTCGACGCCCTGCGCGAGACCGCCGACCGCAACGCCAAGCTCATCTCGCTGATCGGCCAAGGCTATTACGGCACGATCACGCCGCCGGTGATCCAGCGCAACATCCTGGAGAACCCGGCCTGGTACACGGCCTACACGCCCTACCAGCCGGAGATCAGCCAGGGCCGGCTCGAGGCGCTGCTCAACTTCCAGACGATGATCTCGGACCTGACCGGTCTCGACATCGCCAGCAGTTCCCTGCTCGACGAGGCGACGGCAGCGGCCGAGGCGATGGCCATGGCCCATCGCGCCTCCCGGTCGAAGCGCGACGTCTTCTTCGTCGATGCCGACTGCCACCCGCAGACCATCGCCGTGATCCGCACCCGCGCCGAGCCACTCGGCCTGTCGGTGGTGGTCGGCGATCCGATGCGCGACCTCGTGCCGTCGGATGTCTTCGGCGCCATCGTCCAATATCCGGGTACCTACGGCCACGTTCACGACTTCACCGCGACCTTCTCCGCGCTCCACGCCGAGAATGCCCTTGCCATCGTGGCGGCGGACCCGCTGGCGCTGGCGCTTCTCAAGACGCCGGGCGACATGGGCGCCGACATCGCCATCGGCTCCATGCAGCGCTTCGGCGTGCCGATGGGCTATGGCGGCCCGCACGCCGCCTACATGGTCGTCAAGGACGCCCACAAGCGCGCCATGCCCGGCCGCATCGTCGGCGTGTCGGTGGATTCGCGCGGCAACCGCGCCTATCGGCTGGCGCTGCAGACCCGCGAGCAGCACATCCGCCGCGAGAAGGCGACGTCGAACATCTGCACCGCCCAGGTGCTGCTCGCCGTCATGGCCTCCATGTACGGCGTCTTCCACGGCCCGACCGGCATCAAGGCAATCGCCCAGCGGGTGCACCAGCGCGCAGCTCTCGTCGCTGCGGGCCTCGAACGGCTGGGCTACACGATCGAGCCCGGCGCCTTCTTCGACACCATGACCGTGGAGGTCGGCCGGCTGCAGCGGGTGATCCTCGACGCGGCAGTGGCCGGCGGCGTGAACCTGCGCAGGATCGGCGACGACCGGATCGGCATCAGCATCGACGAGCGCACCCGGCCCGGCAACATCGAGGCGGTCTGGCGCGCCTTCGGCGGCGATTTCGCCTTCGAGGATGTCGATCCGACTTATCGGCTGCCGGAGGGCATGCTGCGCAAGAGCGAGTACATGACCCATCCGGTGTTCCACATGAACCGGGCCGAGAGCGAGATGACGCGCTACATGCGCCGGCTCTCCGACCGGGATCTGGCACTGGACCGGTCGATGATCCCGCTCGGCTCCTGCACGATGAAGCTCAACGCCACGGCCGAGATGCTGCCCATCACCTGGCCGGAATTCGCCGAGCTGCATCCCTTCGTGCCCCAGGACCAGGCCCTCGGCTACAAGGCGCTGATCGACGATCTGTCGGCCAAGCTGTGCCAGATCACCGGCTTCGACGCGGTGTCGATGCAGCCCAATTCCGGCGCGCAGGGCGAATATGCGGGTCTTCTGACCATCCGTGCCTATCACCACGGCCGCGGCGACACCCACCGCGACATCTGCCTCATCCCGACATCGGCCCACGGCACCAATCCGGCCTCGGCGCAGATGGCCGGCATGAAGGTCGTGCCGGTGCGCTCGGCCGAGAACGGCGACATCGACGTCGAGGATTTCCGGGCCAAGGCCGAACGTCACGCGGACAATCTGGCCGCCTGCATGATCACCTATCCCTCGACCCACGGTGTCTTCGAGGCGAGCGTCGCCGAGCTCTGCGACATCGTCCACGCCCATGGCGGGCAGGTCTATCTCGACGGCGCCAACATGAACGCCCTG
Source organism: Aurantimonas sp. A2-1-M11 (assembly GCF_036549475.1). NCBI lineage: Bacteria > Pseudomonadati > Pseudomonadota > Alphaproteobacteria > Hyphomicrobiales > Aurantimonadaceae > Aurantimonas > Aurantimonas sp. A2-1-M11. The sequence continues at coordinate 20,259 of NZ_JAZHLI010000029.1, forward strand.
GTCGGCCTGGCCCGGCCCGGCGACATCGGCGCCGACGTCTGCCATCTCAACCTGCACAAGACCTTCTGCATTCCCCATGGCGGCGGCGGTCCGGGCATGGGGCCGATCGCGGTGAAGTCGCATCTGGCGCCGCATCTGCCGGGCCATCCGCAGACCGGCGGCGAGGCCGGCCCGGTCTCCGCCGCGCCCTTCGGCTCGCCCTCCATCCTGCCGATCTCCTGGAGCTACTGCCTGATGATGGGCGGTGCCGGCCTGACCCAGGCGACCAAGGTGGCGATCCTCAACGCCAACTACATCGCCCGCCGGCTGCAGGACGCCTATCCGGTGCTCTACAAGGCGCAGAACGGTCGGGTCGCCCATGAGTGCATCATCGACACCCGCATCCTGCAGGAGACGGCCGGGGTCACCGTCGACGATGTCGCCAAGCGGCTGGTCGATTGCGGCTTCCATGCTCCGACCATGAGCTGGCCGGTTGCCGGAACGCTGATGATCGAGCCGACCGAGTCCGAGCCGAAGGCCGAACTCGACCGCTTCTGCGACGCGATGCTGGCGATCCGCGAGGAGGCCCGTGCCATCGAGAAGGGCCGGATCGATCGCGAGAACAACCCGCTGAAGAACGCCCCGCACACGGTGGAGGATCTGGTCGGCGACTGGGATCGGCCTTACAGCCGCGAGCAGGCCTGCTTCCCGCCGGGCGCGTTCCGCGTCGACAAGTACTGGGCGCCGGTCAACCGCGTGGACAACGTCTATGGCGACCGGAACCTCGTCTGCTCCTGCCCGCCGATGGACGCCTATCAGGAGGCCGCCGAATAGCGCCGGGCATCGGTCGGCCGGCTAACGTATACATTGACAGGAGGGGCTGCGGCATCGATAGTCACAGCCGGAGTGAGGGCGCCGCCGGCTGGGCGGCGCTTCGGAGGAAACGAGGCGGGACACCCTGCCTCGGCAGTGGGTTGCCATGTGCCGCCCCGCAATCGATCTGGGAGGATCCATGTACAGACGCACCTTGATGTCCATCGCCGCGGCGCTGATGGGAACGACGCTGCTCGGCGTGGGCGCAGCTTCCGCGCAGAGCTATCCTGACCGGCCGATCCAGATGATCGTGCCTTGGGGCGCCGGCGGCGGCACTGATGCGGTGGGCCGCATTTTCGCGTCGCTGCTGCAGGAGGAACTGGGCGTTCCGGTCAATGTCGTGAACCGCACGGGCGGCTCCGGCGTGGTGGGGCACAGCGCCATCGCCAATGCCGAGCCCGATGGCTACACGATCGGCGTCATGACGATCGAGATCGACATGATGCACTGGCAGGGCCTGACCGAGCTGACCTACGAGGATTTCGACATCCTCGCCATGGTCAATGCCGATCCGGGCGGCGTCATGGTCTCGGCCGATTCCGAGTATGATTCCCTCGAGAAGCTGCTCGAAGCCGTCAAGTCGCAGCCCAAGGGCACCTTCAAGGCCTCCGGCACCGGCCAGGGCGGCATCTGGCATCTCGGCCTCGCCGGCTGGCTGCTCTCCGAAGGCCTCGAGCCGGACCAGGTGACCTGGGTGCCGAGCCAGGGCGCGGCACCGGGCATCACCGACATGGTCGCGGGCGGCGTGGACATCGTGCCGTCGTCGCTGGCCGAGGGCCGCTCGATGATCGACGCCGAGCGCGTCCGTCCGCTGGCCACCATGGCGGCCGAACGCCAGGACGCGTTCCCGGACGTGCCGACACTCAACGAGGCCACCGGCTCGGACTGGACCCTGGCGGTCTGGCGGACGATCGTCGGCCCCGACGGCATGCCCGACGACGTCAAGGCCACGCTGACGGCGGCCATCGAGAAGGCCTACAACAGCGACCAGTACCAGTCCTTCATGAACGACCGCGGCTTCGGCATGCGCTGGGCCTCCGGCGACGAGGCGACCAAGATCGTCGCCGATGACGACGCCAGCCTCGGCGAAGTCATGAAGAAGGCCGGACTGGCCCAATAGCAGGACAGATGGCGGCGCCTTCGGGCGCCGCCATTGCTTTGCAGTCACTGCGACATGTCGGCCGACGTTTATGCCGGCGGGCCGCAGCCCGATGCGTCCTGTCCGCGCGCAGGCGGCCGCCTGCAATGACCGACGTCAATCCCCGGACCGGCCTGTCGCGCCGTGTGCTCTTCCGATCAGTTCCAGGCGAGGATGGCTCCGCGTCCATGAAGTTGAACGATCTCTCCCTCGGAATTCTCGTGTTGCTGTGCGGCGGCGGGATCTACCTCTCCGCGCTGCAGTTCTCGCCCATCCCCGGGCAGTCCTACGGGGCCGAGACCATGCCGACGACCATCGCCCTGGTCGCGATCGGCCTTGGCATCTTCATGATCGGCAAGGCCGTGGTGGCCCGCAGCGGCCAGCCTGCCCTCGCCCTTGCCGACTGGGCCCGCTCGCCGGTGGCGCTGCTCGGCCTGTCGGTCGCGCTCGGCCTGGTCCTCTTCTACATCCTGTTCTCCAGGGCGATCGGCTTCGTCCCAACCGCCTTTCTGGTCATCGTCACGCTGATGCTCACCTTGCGCACCCGGCCGGTGACCGCGATCGTCGTGTCGCTCCTGGCGACCATCGTCATCCAGCAGGCGTTCGGCCGCCTGCTCCTCGTTCCGCTTCCGCGCAGCGCCCTCGGATTTCTCTGGTAGTCGAACATGTCCGTCATCGTGGAAGCCCTCGGGCTCGTCTTCCAGCCCTACGTCCTTCTCGTCATCCTCGGCTCGGCGTGCTTCGGCATGTTTGTCGGGGCGATCCCCGGCCTCACCGCGACCATGGCGACGGCGCTGCTCGTGCCGATCACCTTCTTCATGGATCCGGTCCCCGCCATCGCGGCGATCGTCACCGCCACGGCCATGGCGATCTTCGCCGGCGACATTCCCGGCGCGCTCCTGCGCATGCCCGGCACGCCCGCCAGTGCGGCCTATGTGGAGGACGCCTATCGGATGACGCGCTCGGGCCGATCCGAGGAAGCCCTCGGCGCGGCGCTCGTCTTCTCCGCCATCGGCGGCATCTTCGGCACCATCGTCCTCGTCACCGCCTCACCGGCGCTGGCGGAGGTTGCGCTGAAATTCTCGTCCTTCGAATATTTCTGGCTGGTCGTCCTCGGCCTCTCCTGCGCGATCTTCGTGTCGCCGGGATCGGTCACCCGCGGGATCATCTCCCTGCTGATCGGCCTGTTCGCCGCCACCATCGGCATCGACAATCCGGCCGGTGAGCCGCGCTACACCTTCGGCAATGTCGAATTGCTGGCAGGCGTCCAGTTCATTCCGGCGATGATCGGCCTCTTCGCGGTCTCGGAGGTCCTGCGATCGGTGGTCTCGCGCACCGACCGGCCCGCCGTGACCCGCTCCACCGGCGACGGCGTTTTCAGGAGCCAGTGGGCCAATTTCAAGCGCTATCCTGTCCAGGTGTTTCGCGGAAGCGTGCTGGGCACCGCGATCGGCGCCCTGCCCGGCGCCGGCGCCGACATTGCCGCGTGGATTTCCTACGCCGTCAGCAAGCGCTTCTCCAAGCAGCCGGAGAAATTCGGCACCGGCCATGTCGAGGGCCTGGTCGAATCCGGCGCCTCCAACAACGGCGCCGTCAGCGGCGCCTGGATTCCGGCGCTGGTCTTCGGCATTCCCGGCGATTCGATCACCGCGATCGTGATCGGCGTTCTCTACATCAAGGGCATCAATCCGGGGCCGACCGTCTTCATCAACGACCCGCAGCTGATCTACGCGGTGTTCATCGTCTTCTTCCTGGCCAACATCATCATGCTGCCGCTGGGCTGGGTGGCGATCAAGTCGGCCGGGACCATCCTGGCGATCCCCGAGCGCGTGCTGATGCCGATCATCCTGATGTTCTGCATCGTCGGGTCCTTCGCCATCAACAATTCGATCTTCGGCGTCATCCTGATGCTGATCTTCGGAATCCTCGGCTTCCTGATGGACGAGAACGACATCCCGATCGCACCGGCGATCCTCGGCCTGGTCCTCGGCCCCATGCTGGAGCAGAACTTCATCACCTCGATGATCAAGGCGGACGGCAGCTTCCTGGCCTTCTTCGAGCGCCCGATCGCTGCCGGCCTCGGCCTGTTCACCATCGCGATCTGGTGCCTGCCGCTGATCGTGATGATGGTCGCCCGGCGTAGCCGGACAGCGCCCGACCTCAACGCGGCCGACTGAACGCCCGCCGCGCCACGTGGTGCGTTCCCCTGCAATACCAGTCCCGATACGGCTCGCATGCTGATCGGCCGGCGATGAATTCAGACGATTCATCGCCGGCAAACGACTTTACGGGCATTGCAGCGAGGATTATGAGAACGATCGTTCGCTCTCATGCTCGGTTCGCTGCCCGTGCCGCTGAATACGCTTCCGTCCGACAATTCCGCCATGACGGTCCCGGACCAGCGCCGCTGCCAGGTTCTGGTCGCCGCGCGCGCCTGTTTCGCGCGGGCCGGGTTCCATGGCGCGTCGATGCAGCAGATCTGCGCCGAGGCGAAGATGAGCCCGGGCGCGCTCTACCGCTATTTTCCTTCCAAGGACGCCATCATCGAGGCGATCGCCGAGGAAGAGCGCGGCAACGCCGCCAATTGCATGGCGCTGCTCGGGGGCCCCGGCAGCATCTTCGACCGCATCACCGCGGTGGCGATGGACTATCTGCGCCAGACGCTGGATCCCGACACCGGCGGCCTGATGGTCGAGATCTGCTCCGAGAGCATCCGCAACACGGCGGTCGGCAAGCGCTTCCACGAGATCGAGATGGACGTGCGCCGGGCCTTCCGCGAGGCGCTGCAGCAGTCCCATGATGCGGGCGAGATCGCCGCCGACGTTGATATCGAGGTCGCGCTGACGGTTCTCCTGTCCGTCGGGGACGGACTGGTGATGCGCCTGCAGATCGAGAACGACTTCGACATCGAATCCATCGAACCGTATCTGCGGCGCATGGTGGTGGGGCTTCTGGCGCCGCCGCAGCCCGGCACACCCTAGCAGCGAGCCGCTGCAAGGCGAAATCCGAAGCCGGGCGGACCGGCGACGGGGCGTTTCATCAGGCGGGCCTGTCCCGCAAGACATCGAGGCCATCATGTTCCTCCGACCCCTGGTCCTCCTCCTGGCCGCCGCAGCCGTGATGTCGCCGATCACCGCCATTGGGCAGGAGGCCCCCGTCGCCACCGCGCAGCCACAGGCACCGAGCGTGTCGGTGGTCGAGGCGACCCGCCGCGAGATCGTCTCGACCGTCACCGTCACCGGCACGCTGCGGCCGCGCGAGATGGTTGTCGTCGGCAGCGACGTGGAAGGCCTGCGGATCGAGGCGCTGCTGGCGGACGAAGGCGATACCGTCTCGGCCGGCGACGTTCTCGCCCGTCTCGATACCGAGATGATCGAGATCGACCTGGCCCGCAATGAATCCCAGACGGCGCGCGCCGAGGCGGCGATCGCCCAGGCCAGGAGCCGCATTCTCGAAGCGGAGTCGATCGCGACCGAGGCACAGTCCGCCCTCGCCCGCACCCGGCCCCTGGCGCAGAAGGGGATCGTCGGCCAGGACGTTCTCGACCAGCGCGTCTCGGCTGCCGCGTCCGCCGATGCCGCCCTTGCCAGCGCACGCCAGGGCGTCGCCGTCGCCGAGGCCGACAAGGCGCTGACCTTTGCCGAACGGCGCGAACTCGAACTGCGCAGGTCGAAGGCCGAGATCAAGGCGCCGACCGACGGGCTGATCCTGTCGCGCGCGGCGCGCCTCGGCAGCGTCGTGTCCGCCGCCAGCGGCAGCCTGTTCGAGATGGCCCGGGACGGCCTGATCGAGCTGGACGCGGACGTCGGCGAGACGGCGCTTCGCAACCTCGCCGAAGGCCAGGCGGTCACCGTGACCCTGCCCGGCGGGGGCGACACGATCGACGGCACCATCCGTCTCGTCTCGCCTCTGGTCGACGCCACGACCCGGCTTGGCCAGATCCGCGTGGCGCTGCCCACCTCGCCGGACCTGCGCAGCGGCAGTTTCGCCCGCGGCGTCGTCGAGATCGCCCGCTCCAGCGGCATCGTCGTGCCGCGCACGGCGATCATCGCCGACGCCGACAAGGCGGTCGTGCAGGTCGTGCGCGACGGCATGATCGAGACCCGCGCGGTCACGCTGGGCATCACCACCGGCAGCGACGCGGAAATCCTGAAGGGTCTTGATGCGGGCGACGCGGTCGTGGCGCTGGCCGGCACATTCGTGCGCGACGGCGACACGGTGACGCCCGTGCCCCTCAGGACGGCGGAGATCGAGGGATGAACTGGAACTTCTCGGCATGGGCGATCCGCAATCCGGTCCCGCCGATCCTGCTCTTCTTCGTGCTCGTGTCGCTGGGCATCGTCAGCTTCATCAACCTGCCGATCACCCGCTTCCCGAACATCGACGTACCGGTCGTCGCGGTGACGATCACCGAATCCGGCGCGGCGCCGTCGGAACTGGAGACGCAGGTCACCAAGAAGGTCGAGGATGCCATCGCCGGCATCTCCGGCGTCAAGCACGTGACCTCGACCATCACCGACGGATCCTCGGTGACGGCGGCCGAATTCCGGCTGGAGATCGACACCGACCGCGCCACCAACGACGTCAAGGACGCGATCGCCAAGATCCGCTCCGACCTGCCGCGCACGATCGAGGAACCGATCATCCAGCGCATCGAGGTCGAGAACCAGTCGATCGTCACCTATGCGGCGGCAGCCCCCGGCAAGACGCCGGAGCAATTGTCCTGGTTCGTCGACGACATCGTGATCCGCGCCCTGCAGGGCCTCAACGGCGTCGGCCGGGTCGAGCGCATGGGTGGTGTCGAGCGCGAGATCCAAGTGCGGCTCGATCCCGACCGGCTGGCCGCTCTGGGCGTGACTGCCGGCGACGTGAACCGGCAGCTGCGGTCGACCAATGTCGACCTGTCGGGCGGCCGCGGCGAGTTCGGCGGGCAGGAGCAGGCGATCCGCACCCTGTCCTCCGCCGATACGGTGCAGGGGCTTGCGGAGACGCGTATCTATCTGCCCGGCGGGCGCCAGGTGCGGCTGGCCGAGCTCGGCGAGGTCGTCGACAATTGGGAGAAGCCGCGATCCTTCGCCCGGCTCGACGGCCGGCCGGTGGTCGCCTTCTCGATCTACCGCTCCAAGGGGGCGAGCGACACCACCGTCGCCGACCGCGCCGCGGAAGCGGTGGCCAAGCTGGCGACGGCGCATCCGGAGATCACCTTCTCCAGGATCGACGACAGCGTCACCTATACCTACGGCAATTTCGAATCCGCCATGGAGACACTCGCCGAGGGCGCGCTCCTGGCCGTGATCGTGGTGCTCCTGTTCCTGCGCGACTGGCGCGCGACGGCCGTCGCGGCGATCACCCTGCCGCTGGCCGCCATCCCCACCTTCTGGGCGATGGACCTGATGGGCTTTTCGCTCAATCTCGTCAGCCTGCTCGCCATCACGCTGGTGACCGGCATCCTGGTCGACGACGCCATCGTCGAGATCGAGAACATCGAGCGCCACATCGGCATGGGCAAGAAGCCCTATCGAGCGGCGATGGAGGCGGCCGACGAGATCGGCCTCGCCGTCATCGCCATCACCATGACGATCATCGCCGTGTTCTCGCCGGTCAGCTTCATGGGCGGCATCGCCGGCCAGTATTTCAAGCAGTTCGGCCTGACGGTGGCCGTGGCGGTGTTCTTCTCACTGCTGGTCGCGCGCCTGATCACGCCGATGCTGGCGGCCTTTTTCTTCCATGCCCATGCGGTGGGGGGACCGAGCTTCGGTCGCATCCTGCGCCGCAGGCTGATGCTGCTGGCGCCGCTGGCGGGCCTTGCGATCGGCGTCCTCTTCGCCCTCGCCTTCCTGCCGATGGCCGGGTCGGACAACCCGGTCGCCTCCGCCCTCGCGCCCTATGCCGCCATGTTGCCGGCGCTGAGGCTCGACCAGGCGACGGAACTGTCGCTCGCCATCATGGCAGGGGCCGTGGTGCTTGCCATCCTCCTGGCCTATCTCGGCATGCCGCATCCGACCGAGCAGAAGGACGGCCTGCTCATGCGTGCCTATACGCGCTTCCTGCGCGTCACGGTGCGCTGGCGCTGGATCACGCTGGCCGTCGGCATCGGCCTGTTCGCCCTGTCGATCGATGCCGTGAAGTACCTGCCGACCGGCTTCATCCCCAAGGAGGATGCCTCGCGCATCGTCGTGTCGCTGGAACTGCCCCCCGGCTCGACCCTCGAGACCACCCGCGCCGTCACCGACGACGCCGTCGCCTCGATCCGCGAACTGCCCGAGGTCCGCAGTGTTCTCGCCATCGGCGGATCGAGCCCCACCGGCACGCTTGAGGTGCGCCGCGCCGCCCTGACCATCAATCTGGTGCGCAAGTTCGAACGGACCCGCAGCCAGGGTGAACTGGAACCGATCATCGACGCCAAGCTGGCGGCGATCCCGGACATCCGCTCCTATTACGTCAACGATCGGGGCGAGCGCGAACTGTCCGTCGGCGTTCTCGGCGACGACGGCGAAAAGGTCGCGGCCGCGGCCGCCGATCTGGAAGCCCAGATGCGGAGCGATCCGATCTTCGCCAATCCCTCGGCCATGGCCTCCTTCGCCCGTCCGGAGATCCGCATCGTCCCGCGGCTCGACAAGGCGGCTGATCTGGCCAAGTTCAATGTCGGCACCCGCCAGGTGCCGATCCGGGTGGAACTGCGCGAAAGCGCCCGGCAGGACCTGTCGACCATCCGCAATCTGCGCGTGACGACCGGCACCGGCGCCTCGGTCCCGCTGGACAGCGTGGCCGACATCGGCTTCGGCCAGGGTCCGTCCACCATCGACCGCTACGACCGCGAGCGGCTGGTCAAGGTCGGCACCTCGATGGCCCCCGGCTACGAGATCGGCCAGGGCAGCGAGCGGATCATGACGCTTCCGGCGGTCAAGAACCTGCCGCCCGGCGTGCGCATCCAGGAAGTCGGCGACGCCGAGATCCAGGGCGAGGTCTTCGCCGGCTTCGCCTCGGCCATGAGCGCCGGCATCATGATGGTCCTCGTCGTGCTGATCCTGTTGTTCGGAAGCGTCTTCCTGCCGATCACCATCCTGGCCTCGCTGCCGCTGTCCGTCGGCGGTGTCGTCGGCGCGCTGCTTCTCACAAACACGGCGATCTCGATGCCCGTGGTCATCGGCATTCTGATGCTGATGGGCATCGTCACCAAGAACTCGATCATGCTGGTGGACTTCGCCGTCGAGCAGGAAAAGCACGGCATGGCCCAGACCGACGCGATCATCGACGCCGGGCGCAAGCGCGCACGGCCGATCATCATGACGACGCTGGCGATGGCGGCGGGCATGGTCCCGGCCGCCCTGGCAACCGGCGAAGGCGGCGAGTTCCGCGCACCGATGGCGATCGCGGTGATCGGCGGCCTCCTGGTCTCCACCGTCCTGTCGCTGGTCTTCATCCCCTCGCTCTACACGCTGATGGATGATCTCAGCCACACGGTGGGCCGGATGTTCCGCTGGCTCCTGCGGCCCAATGCCGGCGACGAGAGCGGTGCGGACGCTGGCGACACGGCGCCTCATGGGAAACAGGCGGAGACGGATACCACGCAGGAGGAGCAGGATGCGCCGTCCTGGCGCCGGGTCACCGAGTTTCCCCAGCGCGCCCGCGACGAGCTGCGGCCGCCCAAGATGCAGCCGGCAGCCGAATAGCCGACGGCCGCAGCGCGCTGCGTCAGCCGGCCTTGTCGTCCGATCCGGCCAGGCCGAATTCCGCCAGGACCCGCTCGGTGTCCTCGCCAAGCGCCGGCACCCGGCCGAATTGCGGCAGCTTGCCGTCGACCAGGAAGCCCGGCGCCAGCATCGTCACCGGGCCGGTGGGGGTTTCAACCGTCACCGTGCGGTTCTGGGCGTGGTGCCTGACGTCCTCCATCGTCGACAGCCGGCCATAGGCGATCTTCGCCGCCTCCAGCCGCTCGGCCATGGCGTCGCGGGCGTAGCGCGAGAAGACGTCCTGAATGATCGCCTCCAGCGCCGGCCGGTTGGCAACCCGCGCATTGTTGGAGGAGAAGCGCTCGTCGGTGGCGAGATCGGGCAAATCGAGTGCCTTGGCGCACAGATTGCCCCATTCGCGCTCGTTCTGAATCGAGAACAGGATCGCGCGCCCGTCGGCGCAGTCGAACGCCCCGTAGGGCGCAATGGTCGGATGGCTGAGCCCGTTGCGCGGCGGCGTCTTGCCGCCATAGACATATTGCAGATACGGCACGTTCATCCAGTCCGACAGCGCGTGGAACAGCGACAGCGAGATATGCCGCCCCTCGCCGGTGCGCTCGCGCACGAACAGCGCCTGCATGATCGACGACAGCGCCGTCATGCCCGCCGCGATGTCGCAGACCGAGACGCCGACGCGGGCAGGCCCCTCGGCATTGCCGGTCACCGAGGACAGGCCGGTCTCGGCCTGGACCAGCAGGTCGTAGGCTTTCAGATGCGCGAAGGGCCCGTCGTCGCCATAACCGGAGATGGCGCAGGTGATCAGCCGGGGAAAGCGCTTCCGCAATTCCGCCATGTCGAAGCCCAGCCGCGCAATGACGCCGGGTGCGAGGTTCTGGATGAACACGTCGGCCTCGCCGATCAGCACCGCCAGGCGCTCGCGGTCGGCCGGGTCCTTCAGATCCATCCGGACCGATTCCTTGCCGCGGTTCAGCCAGACGAAATAGGCGCTCTCGCCGTGGACGAGGCTGTCGTAGCCGCGGGCGAAATCGCCCTCCGGCCGCTCGATCTTCAGGACCCGCGCGCCCGCATCGGCCAGCCGCCCCGACACGTAGGGCGCGGCGACGGCCTGCTCGACAGAGACGACGAGAATGCCGGCGAGATCATCGTTCATGGGGCTCTCCGCAGGTTTTGAGCGGCATGGCGAGCGCTCGCATGGGGACCGTAACGGCCGAGGCGGCCATCCCGATGGCGGTGACATCGTAAGGCCGGAAATGCAATAAGCGCCCGACCGACGCTGCGCATCCGGCGGCAGGTGCTCGGGCGCAGAAACCGGCGGAAGGGGTCGCAAGATGGGCGGAACGCCGATTGCCGAGGCGGACTTCGTCCGGTCCGTCGCCGACGCACTGCAATACATCTCGGTCTATCACCCGCCGGATTTCGTCGCCCATCTGGCAAGCGCCCATGCGCGCGAGCAGAGCCCGGCGGCGAAGAACGCCATGGCGCAGATCCTGGTCAATTCGCGCATGGCCGCGATCGGCGGCCGGCCGATGTGCCAGGACACCGGCACCGTCAACGTCTTCGTCAGGATCGGCATGCAGGCGCGCATCGACAGCCGCCGCCCGATCGCCGAGCTCGTCGACGCGGCTGTGGCCGACGCCTACACCGATCCGGCCAATCCGCTGCGCGCCTCGATCGTCGCCGACCCGATCTTCGAGCGCCGCAACACCGGCAACAACGCCCCCGCCGTCACCCATGTGGAAATGGTCGCCGGCGACAGCGTGCGGGTCACGGTCGCGGCCAAGGGCGGCGGGTCGGAGAACAAGGCGCGGTTCGCCGCGCTCGACCCCGGCGCCTCTCTCGTCGACTGGGTGCTGCGGACCGTCGAGGGACTCGGTGCCGGCTGGTGCCCGCCCGGCCTCCTCGGCATCGGCGTCGGCGGCACGGCCGAGAAGGCGATGCTGCTGGCCAAGGGAACGCTGATGGCGCCCATCGACATGACCGATCTTCTCGCCCGCGGCCCGTCGTCGAAGCTGGAGGAACTGCGGATCGAGATCTACGAGGCGGTGAATGCGCTCGGCATCGGTGCCCAGGGCCTCGGCGGCCTGACCACCGTGCTCGACGTCAAGATCGCGACCCATCCGACCCATGCCGCCTCCAAGCCGGTCGGGCTGATCCCGCAATGCGCCGCCGACCGGCATCTGAGCTTCGTCCTCGACGGCTCCGGTCCCGCGACCTTCACGCCGCCCCCGATCGACCTGTGGCCGCAGATCGCCCTGAGCGGCGCCAGCAAAACGCGCCGGGTCGGCCTCGACCACCTGACCCGCGAAGAGGTCGCGGGCTGGAAGGCCGGCGAGACGCTGCTTCTGTCCGGCCGGCTCCTGACCGGCCGCGACGCGGCACACAAGCGCATGGCGGCCATGCTCGACCGCGGCGAACCCCTGCCCGTCGATCTGGAGGGACGGGCGATCTACTATGTCGGCCCGGTCGACCCGGTCGGCGACGAGGTCGTCGGCCCGGCAGGCCCCACCACGGCCACCCGCATGGATCCGTTCACCGACCAACTCCTCGCCGCCACGGGGCTCCTGGTAATGATCGGCAAGGCCGAGCGCGGCCCCGCCGCCATCGACAGCATCCGCCGCCACGGCGCCGCCTATCTCATCGCCGTCGGCGGCGCGGCCTATCTGGTGTCGAAGGCCATCCGCTCGTCCCGCCTCCTCGCCTTCGACGATCTCGGCATGGAAGCGATCCGCGAATTCACCGTCGAGGACATGCCGGTGACCGTCGCCGTCGACGCCGCCGGCACCTCGGTCCACACGACCGGCCCGGCCCGTTGGCGCCGGCCGCAGATCCGTGTCGGCGGTGCGCCGGTCTCGCCTTGAGCCGCCCGGCCGGGACGCAGCGTATCAAGCGACGATTGCGGCCCGGGCCGATCAGGCGATAACGTCGCGCAGACAGGGATGGGGAGACCGCCATGGGTGATGCACCGACGGACGAGGGGCGCTGGAAGCATGACGGCGTGCGCGTCATCAAGGGCGACCGGCTGGATTCTAACACGGCGCAGACGCCGGGCATGTTCCGGCAGGCCGCGATCAACCACGCCCGCGTCGGAGCGCAGAAGATCTGGGCCGGCACGGTGACCATCGAGCCGAATGCCAAGACCGGCGTGCACCACCACGGCGCCCTGGAGAGCGTCATCTTCGTCCTGCGCGGCAAGGCGCGGATGCGCTGGGGCGAGCGGCTGGAATATGTCGCCGAGGCCGAGGCGGGCGACTTCATCTTCGTGCCGCCCTACGTGCCGCACCAGGAGATCAACGCCGATCCGGACGCGCCGCTTGAATGCGTGCTGGTGCGTTCCGACAACGAGGCGGTGGTCGTCAACATCACCGATGTCGAGCCGGTCGAGCGTCCCGAGGAAGTCTATTGGGTCGATCCGATCCACAGCCATCCCGATGCCGACAAGGATGCGTCTTGAGCCGGCTTCCCGGATCGGCGACAAACGCGACCGGACGAGGAACGGGTTCCGGCCAGGACCAGCCCCGCAGAGGAGACGCGACCGATGGCCGACAGTGACGACACGACGGCAGCCGCCGTCCTGGTCTTCGGTTCGCTGAATGTCGACCTCGTCTGCCGGGTGGCGAGTATCGCCCGGCCGGGTGAGACGGTGCTGGCCCCGCGCTACGAGCAATTGTTCGGCGGCAAGGGTGCCAACCAGGCGGTCGCGGCGGCGCGCATGATCGGCGGGGCCGACAAGGTCGCCATGGTCGGCGCGATCGGCGACGACGTCCTCGGCCGCGCAGTAGCGGACAATCTGCGCGCCGAGGCGATCGACGTCAGCGGGCTGCAGACCGCGCCGGAGCGCACGGGCTGCGCCTTCATCTCGATCGACGCGGCGGGCGAGAACGCCATCACCGTTGCGAGCGGCGCCAATGGCTGCTTACGGGCCGACGCGCTCGCCCCCGGCCGGCTCGGCCCCCGGAGCATCCTCGTCCTGCAGATGGAGGTTCCGCTGGCCGAATGCGTCGCCGCGGCAACTGCCGCACGCCAGGCCGGCGCCCGCACGGTGGTCAATCTGGCGCCGGTCCCGCCCGATCTCGACGAGGCGGCCATGCTGCAGCTGATGGAACTGGCCGACGTGCTGGTGGTCAACGAAAGCGAATTGCGCGCCGCCGCGGCGATCTGCGCCGTCGAGAGCGAGAACGCCGCAGAGCGGGCCCACACCCTGTCGGAGCGCCTGGACCTCGCCGTCATCGCGACACGGGGCTCGCGCGGCCTGATCGTTGCCGACCGCAACCGGCCGCCGCGCTCCCTTCCGGCGATGAGCGTGGAAATCGTCGACACGACCGGCGCCGGCGACACCTTCGTCGGCGTCTTCGCGGTCGGCCTGTCCGAAGGCCGCGAGGTCGGCGCGGCGGCCGAACGCGCCGCGGTCGCAGCCTCCCTCGCCTGCCGCAAGCTCGGCGCCCAGTCGGCCATGCCGACCGCCGTCGAAGTCGAGCGCGCCATGGCGCAGCAGACCGCCTAGAACCGGGCAGCGAGCGCTACCGTCGTCAGCCCCAAGACCGGCGACACTGCGGACCCCGCCATCGCCGGACGTTGCGCAGTTCAGCTTCGCCTTGCCCGGCCCGGACTGGCGACGGCTGATCTGCCGCAACTGTCCGGCATTTCAAAACTGCGGCCGGCTGTCCTAGGATCGCAGCATCCATGGCGGAGGCCCGACGAACGATGACCGATCATGCCACGATAGGCTCGCACCCCCTCGCCTACCCGGTCGCCTCGCGCCTGATGCACTGGCTCGTCGCGGTGCTCCTCCTCGCGGTCTGGCCGCTCGGCGCGGTGATCAAGGTGGTCCAGGACGACGCCAAGACCGGCTTCTACCTCTTCCACGAATCGCTCGGTTTCATGATCCTCTGGCTGATGCTGGCCCGGCTGTGCCTCCGGCTGCTCTATCCGCCGCCGCCCCACCCGCCGATGCCCCTGTGGCAGAAGCGCGTGGCGGACATCGTCCATGGCCTTCTCTACGCCGTGCTGATCGTCCAGCCGATCATCGGGTTCCTGGCCACCAATGCCTTCGGCTTCCCGCTCGATTGGTTTGGTCTCTTTACGGTCTGGAGCCCGCTCGGCAAGTCGCCGGATCTCGCGCCGATCCTAATGAATGTGCATGAAATCCTGGGCTGGTCGATTCTGGCCCTCTTCGTCCTGCATATGGGCGGCGTGCTGCACCACCACATCCTGCGCCGCGACGCGACGCTGCATCGCATGATCTGACCGGCCGCCCGGCCGGTCAGCGCGGCAGGGCCAGGACGTCGAGATGGCCGACGCGGCAGCTGCCGCGTTCGACATTCTCCATCCGCATGCGCTGCCAGTCGGCAAGCTCCGGTGTGGTGATCTCGCCAGTTTCGGCCACGGCGTCGGCCATGCCCGCGACGAAGAGGCGCTGCAGCGACACCGCGCGCGCGTCCAGAGCCCAGGGCGAGGATGCCGTGCGCACGTCGTAGCCCCGCGCCGCAAAGGCGTTGACGAGCGCCGGCCCTGCGTCCGGGCCGAGCGCCGCGCCCAGTCCCTTGTCCCGGCGCTGGTGGCTGTTGAATGCCTTCACCACCGCCGCATCGAGCGGATGCGCTTCGCTCCAGGCGACGTTGCCGTCGTAGTTGAGCGCCGCATAAAGACCCGCCTGCTCGGCGACCAGCCGGTCCGCCAGCCCCTCGACGAAATCGCGCGAGGCGAGATCGAACAGGGCCGAGGCAGTGGCGAGCCGGATCCATGCCAGATCAAGCGCATCCAGATCCGTCAGATTCGCCTGAACCGTCTCCACGTCACTGGCCGCGGACAGCCGCCGCGTTGCCTCGGCCAGCAGCGCGGGATCGTTGTCGACCAGCCGCCAGCGAAGCTTCGGCGCATGGGGCGCAACCGCGCGCAGGGTCGAGCCGGTACCGCAGCCGAGATCGACGGCGAGAGCTGCCTCGCCTGCCCTGGCCAGCCAGGCGACCGCGCCCTGCAGCAGCGCCGCGTCGCGGGCAGCGCCATCGGCGGGCTCGCGCAGGTCGAGCCAGGTCGTATCGAAACCGCTCATGCCATGGCCTTCTTCAATGTTCGGGAAAGACTGTCTGCGGTCTGCCGCCAGGAGGGCAGCGCCTGCCCTGCCGAATGGGCCGCGGCCGCCATGGTGTGGCGCCGCTCCGGATCCGCCAGCATCATGCGCAGAGCCTCGGAAAACGCCACGGCGTCACCCGGCGCAACGAGCGTGCCGGCCTCCGAAGGTACCACGTCGGGCACGGCGCCCCCGGCGCATCCCACGACGGGCAGGCCGTGGGCCAGCGCCTCCGCAAACACCATGCCGTAGCCCTCGTAGCGGCTGGCAAGCGCAAAGATGTCGGCGCCGGCATATTCCGGGCCGGTCTCGGCGATGGCGCCGCACAGCGTGACCCGGTCGCCGAGCCCGAGATCGGCGATCCGCGACCTGAGGGCGGCCGCAATTGCCGGGTCGGCCCCGTCGTCGCCGACGATCCGGCACCGCCAGGCAAGATCCTCGATCCTCGCCAGCGCCGCCACAAGGGTCGCGTGCTCCTTGCGCGCGATCAGGGAGCCGATCGCAAGGATCACCGGGACCTCCCCGCTGCCTGGCGCCTTCGCCGCAGCCTCCGTCCCGGGCACGGCGACCGACAACCGGGCTTCGGCCACGCCGAAATGCGCCACCAGCTCCCGTGCCGTGGCGGGGCTGGTCGTCACGATCTGCCGTGCAAAGCAGAGCGCCAGCTTCTCGCTCCCGGCCAGCGCCACCGCCGTCGCCGCGTCGAGCCCGGTTTCCAGCGACAGAGGGTGATGGACCAGCGCCACAAAAACCAGCCGTTCGGCCTCGGCCGCGACGACGTCGGGCATCGCCCCGAAGGCCAGGCCGTCGACCAGCACCAGAGCGCCGTCCGGCAGTCCGGCCAGCGCCTGCGCGGCCCCTGCCAGGGCCGCCGCGTCCGGTCGCGGAAAGCCGCACGGCAATGGCAGATGCACAACCTGCCAGCCGAGCGCGCGGAGTTCGGCGATCACCCGCCGGTCGTAGCCATAGCCGCCGCTGCGGGTGGCCAGGTCGCCGGGAATCGCGAAATGCAGCGTTCCGATCAAAGATCGGCCTCGTACCAGCCGCGCGCCACATGGGATTCGTGCAGCTGCACCTTCAGCCGCTTCACCCGCGCCCCGCCCGGGCCCAGATCGCCGGCGGCGATCTTCGCCGCGATGTCATCGAAGAGGTGCTTTGCCAGGAATTCCGTCGTGGTGACCTTGCCGGCGAAGATCTCCAGCGTGTCGAGGTTCTGGTAGTTCAGCGGCTTGACGACGCTGACGAGAATCTCTGTCGCAAGGCCGATGTCGATGGCCAGGCCATCGGCATCGAGGCTGTCGGTAAAGAAGGCCGCATCGACGACGAAGGTCGCGCCGTGCATGCCCTGGGCCGGCCCGAAGACGGGACGCGGCAGGCTATGGGCGATCATCATGTGGTCGCGGACTTCGACGGCAAACATGGCAGGTCCTTTCGGTGGATCAGTCGTGTGGGTATTCAGTCGTAACGGACGCGATGGCACAGGGTCGCCGGATCAGCGAGAATCCCCGCATAGCGCCCGGGCAGATCGGTAAAGCGCGTCTCCCCGGACACCAGACCATCGAGGCGCGGATCGTCCAGCAGCGCCAGCGCGGCGGCCAGGCGTCGGCCGAGGCTCCAGCGCGCCCGACGCTCGGGCGGCACATGGCCCACCTGCGAGCCGACGATCTGCAGCCTGCGGCTGTGGAACGCGCCGCCGAGCGGCACGCTGACCGGCCGGTCCCCATACCAGCTCAGCTCGACGATGCGCGCCTCGAACCCTGCCGCATCGATCGCCGTGGCGAGGCCCGCCGCGCTGGCCGAGGCGTGGATCACCACGTCGCAATCATGGGGTATGTCGGCAGGAGCGGCGAAGCGGCAGCCCAATGCCCGTGCGATCGATGCGCGTTCGGGGTTGAGATCGACGAGGCAGGTGTCGGTGCCGGGGATGCCGGCCGCAAGCCACGCGACAAGCAGGCCGACGAGCCCGCTCCCGACGACCGCGACCCGGTCGCCCGGCGCGATCCGCGCGTCCCAGACCACGTTGAGCGCCGTCTCCATGTTCGCCGCCAGCACCGCACGCTCTGCCGGCAGGCTGCCCGGAACCGGCACTGCCATCCCCGCGGGAAGCTGGAACCGGTCCTGATGCGGATAGAGGCAAAAGACAGTTTCGCCGAGCCGTTCGCCCGGACCGGCGACGACCTCCCCGACCGTCGCGTAGCCGTATTGCACCGGAAACGGGAAGTCGCCGTCCTGGAAGGGCGCACGCATGCGCTCATGCTCGCTGGCCGGCACGCGTCCGGCCGCCACCAGCGCCTCGGTGCCGCGGCTGATGGCGCCGAAGCGGCTGGCGATCTCCACCATGCCGGGGGCGAGCGGGCCGAGTTCCTGCGAACGCAGGGCCGGCTGGTCCGGCCCCTCCAGCCAGAAAGCGCGACATTTGGTCGTCATGGGCGTGGCGGCCTCCCGACCGATTTTCTGGGCAGATCGCGTTGGCGGCGCCGCGATTGTGTACGCCGCCTTCGGGCATCGCCCCGTCGTGCCGGTGGCAAGTGATTGAAACTCCAGACACGGCGGCGTGAAGACCGCCGGGACTGGTGCATGTCGCGAGGGGAACTAAATCCGTGTCTCGTCCGGTCAACCGGGCTGCGACAGCCCGTCCGTTTCGTGAGGGGTGACGATCTATCTCATGTCGGGTGGTGGGGATTTCTCACCTCGACCCGACATAGGGTGCCAGCGGCCGATCAACGGCCCATGCAACGCGAGCGGTCCGCAACGGGGGCCAGAACGGGCGGGAAGGATGACCATCCACACGAACGCTTCGGCGGCACAACCGGCGAGCCTGGCACTGGCCTCCTTTGGCCCGGACGCGGCGATCCGCTGCGAGCGGGCTGCGGCGGAACTGCGGTTCGGCCGCCCGGTCAGGATCGTCGGCACACGCGGCGAGGCGCTGATCGCCCTTGCCCTCGACACCGCCACGCCTGCGACCTTCCAGGAACTGGCCGGCACGCTGGGCGACCGCCTACATCTGTACCTGACACCGCAGCGCGCCAGGGTCCTGTCGATCGACGCGCCGGGCGGCGCGATGGTGCCGCTCGCCGGCCTGGATCTCGACGCGGCCTGTCATCTCGGCTATCTGCGCGGCGCTCTCCCGCCGCAGGGCTGGCGCCCGGCGAACCCGCTGGCTGCAGAGGCGGTCGGAGTTGCCCGGCTGGCGCTGCTGCTGCCGGCCCTCGTCTGCGCCACCGTTGCGGCCGACGAACCCGTCTTTGCCGACTGCGCCACGATCGGCGTGGGCGACATCGACGTGGCACTGGCCGCCACGGCACGCCGTTTCCAGGTTGTTGCCGAGACCGCCGTTCCGCTGAAGGGGATCGACGAGGCACGCTTCGTGGTCTTCCGCGGCGGCTTCGCCCAGCGCGACCAGATCGCCATCGTCGTCGGCCAGCCCGATCGCAGTTTCCCGGTTCCGGTCCGGGTCCACTCCTCCTGCATCACCGGCGATCTTTTCGGCTCGCTGAAATGCGATTGCGGCGACCAGCTTCGCAACGGCCTGAAGACGCTGGAGGCGCGCGGCGGCGGGGTGCTGCTCTATCTCGACCAGGAAGGGCGCGGCACCGGCATCGCGGCAAAGATGCGCGCCTACGGCTTGCAGGCAGAGGGGCTCGACACGATCGACGCCGACGCCGAACTCGGATTCGGAGCGGACGAGCGCCGCTACGAGACCGCCGCCGCCATGCTCGACGGCCTCAACATCAAGCGGATCGACCTTCTGACAAACAATCCGCTGAAGGTGGCGTATCTCAAGGCCTGCGGCATCGACGTGGTCGACCGCACCCCGGTCACCGGCACGGTGACCGCCGAGAACCGCGGCTATCTGCGCACCAAGGCCGAGCGCGGTGGCCATATGCTGGCCGTCGACCGCCTGTACGGCGGCTGAGACGCAGCGATCAGGCGGGGTCGAGGAAGCAGTAGACGTCGCCGGAATTGGCCGCCTCGGGCAGCCGCGCAAGACGCTCGGCCATGGCCGGGGCGGATTCCTCCGCCGGTGTCTCCCAGGCATGGCTCTCGCCGATCGACAGCTTGAACCGGCGGTAGCCGAGCGCCGCTGCCCGGTCCAGCGCCGCCAGCGCCACGTCCCGCTGCAGCGTGGTGAACTCGAACGACAGGATCGGGACGGGCGGGCCGAGCCCGGCCAGCACCCGGTCTTCCAGCCCCTCCACGTCGATCTTGATGAAATCCGGCCGGCCATGGGCGGCGATCAGCGCGTCGAGCGTCGTCGCCGGCACGATGACCGCCCCGTCCCAGACCTGATCCTGCCATCCGGTCCCGCCGGTCGCCGCCGCAACCAGCGCGTCGGAGCCGGTGGTAACGGTCGGGTTGGCATGGTTCACGTGCAGCCGGATCTCGCCAGGCGCATCGCTCACCGCCGCCGCGACGATGGTGATGCGGCGACGCCAGCCGAAGGCGAGCCACAACAGCGCGGCCAGCCGCGGCTGCGGCTCTACCGCGACGACCCGCGCCCCGAGGCGGTGGAAGATGCGCGTCCGGTCGCCGACATGGGCGCCGATGTCGAACACCAGATCGCCCGGCCGCACGAAGTCGCGGTAGAAGTCGCCAAGGCTGCTCAGATGGCCCCCGTCGCCATGATAGACGGCCAGGCTGCGCGCGATCCCGGACCAGCCACGCCACACCGCCATGCCGGCGCCCGTCATCCGCTCCTGCCGATTTCGGCGTCGATCCGGACGGGCACCGGCGCGGCATAGGCGTTGCGGATGGCTTCGCCGGCGGCGGGCCGGCGCCAGCGCCGCGCCGTGGCCGGCACGAGGTTTTTCAAGACCAGCGGCAGTGCGGATTCCTCCGGCACGGCAAACAGGCCGGCGCGCGACAGGAACCGACCGAGCGCCGGCATCGCCGTCATGACGGTGAAGGGAACGGCCAACAGCAGGCCCGCCACGAAGGGCAGCGACCAGACCAGCGCCAGCGGCGCGGCGGCAAACAGCGTGACGGCCATGACGCTGCCGAACAGGGTCTGCGGCCACATCGCGCGCAGGGCCGAGCCCCAGCCGACGCCGAGCACGTCGCGGTTCTGGCCACTCCAGGTGACCGAGCGGCCGAAGGGCAGGCCGGCCAGGAAGATCGTCACATAGACCGCGGCGACCGGCGCCAGCAACATCGACACAAAGATTTCGGTGACCGTCGAGACGGCGAAGCGCAGCGGTCCGCCATAGGAGCGGACGGCGCCGCGGGTCAGCATCACGTCGAGCGCGCCGGCAATCTTGGGCGAGATGCTGAGAAGGAAGATGAGCACGAACAGCCCCAGTCCCAGTTCGACATAGCGGGCGTCGAACGTGCCGGTGACGGCCTTGGCGCAGGCTGCGATGGTCATCGCCAGCCAGGCCGGCGGTGCCAGATACATCAGGATCGCCTGCAGGACCTGGAACCGGCTGAGCGGTGCCAGGCCGGGCGCGAACAGGAACCGCCAGTACTGCATGTTGCCCTGGCACCAGCGCAGGTCCCGCTTGGCGAAATCCGGCAGGGTCGGAGGGTTGGTCTCGTAGCTCCGGGTCTCGACCGGAATCACCCGGACCTCGTAGCCCGAGCGTCGCATGAACGCCGCCTCGAGCTGGTCGTGGCTGAGCACCGGTCCGCCCAGAGGTGGGCGTCCCGGCAGGTCCGGCAGCCGGCAGAAGGCGCGGAATGCCTCGGTGCGGATCACCGCATTGTGCCCCCAATAGGAGCCGCAGTCGGCGTTCCACCAGGCCGCGCCCATGGTGAAGGAGCGCATGCCGTGGCGCATGCCGAACTGGAAGATCCGCGCAAAGCCGCTGTTCGCCGGCATGCCGACCACGAGGCTCTGCAACAGGCCGAGCCGCGGATGGCGCTCCATCGCCGCGACCATGCGCACGACGACGTCGCCGGACATCACGCTGTCGGAATCCAGCGGCAGGAAATAGTCGTAGGCGGCGCCCTCGTCGGCGAGGAAGGCCGCAATGTTGCCCGCCTTGAAGCCGGTATTGTCCCGCCGGCGGCGATACACGGGCTCCCCTTCCGGCGCGAAGATGGACGCAAAGCCGGCAAAGGCCTCCTCCTCGCGCCGGGCGATCGCTGCGTCGTCGGTATCGCTGAGGATGAAGAAGCGGAAACGGTCGGCAAGGCCGGTCTTGGCGAGGCTGTGCTTCATCGCCTCCAGGCGTTCGAAGCTCGGCTCCGGTGCCTCGTTGCGCAAGGTCATGACGATGGCGGTGCGGCTGGCGAGCTGCGTGGGGCGCCCTGCCGGCCCCTCGTGGAAGAACGGATAGACGCTTGCGGCGGGATCGGCCGGGCCGTGCAGCAGGCACAGGCCGATGACCGCGTTCCAGAAGCCCAGCACGGTCCAGGGCGTCGCCAGCGCGAAGCCGGCGAGGATCACCGCCTCGAGGGCATCGATGCCGTCGCCGGACAGGATGACGTAGACGCCGACGGCCAGCCCGCAGATCGTCACCAGATTCAGTGCGGCGACGAACCAGCGACGCAGGGCCACCGGCCAGCCGGCCGTCACTATGGGCGGGAGCGCGGCAGCGTCGGCAATCGGGCGGTCCTGCCAGACCTCATGGCGGGCTTCGCCGCGACTTGGGGGTATGCGGAGCACGTCTCGCACCTCGAATGACGATGATTGTCGCGGCCGGCGGACCGACGCATCGGATTCTCGCGCAATGCTGCGTGCGCGAACAACCGCATGAATGCCGAAAACGCGACGGTTCGATGACCGTTGCATGTTGGAACCGCGTCGGATCGCCTCACCGGAGACGATCGGCTGCGGCCGGACCGTCTATGGATCGGCCGCCGCGGTCGCGGCGGGTGCGAAAGCCGGCCGGTCCGCATCCAGATACCAGTACCGCGCCGCCGGCTTGTCGCGTTCGATCATCACGAAATTGTTGGCGAAGACCCGGTAGGGATGGCTCCATTCGCCGTCGGGCCATTGCACGCGGATCTCCGCCCGCTCGGCCGTCCCCAGGCCCAGATGCACGAAGCCGGACGTGCCCGCGGCGTGACCGCCGCCGACCTGGATCGTCCGGTTGAGCGATGTGGTGCCGATCTTCACCGACAGCTTGGCACCCAGCGCCGCGCGGTTGCCGCCCGTCTGGCTGAGCGAAACCTGCAGGAAATTGCCCAGCGGCCGCGTGCCGAAACCGGTCTTGCCGCCGAGATTGCGGAAGAGGCTGGCCGGCCCACCGCGATTGATCACCAGGATGTCCTCGGCCCCGTCGAGGTTGAAATCGGTGATCAGCGCGCCGCGCCCCTTGGTGGGCAGGGCCAGCCCGGCCGCCTCGCCGCGCTCGGTGAAGCGGCCGTCGAACCCGCCCATCAACAGGTTGTCCGGATCGTAGGCGGCGAAATCCGGCATCGCCTCGACATTGCCCTTGGCGATGAAGAGATCCAGCGCCGCGTCGTTGTTGAAATCGGCGAAGCCCGCGTGCCAGCCCGTCGAGGGCTTGCCCTGGTCGCCGGCATAAGGCCGGTGCGCGGTCGCCCTACGCTCGAAGGCCTCGTCGCGATAGGTCGGCGCATCCTCGAATTCCCGGTCGAGGAATTGCAGCTTGGTGTCGCCCATCGAGGTCAGGGCGTAGTCGGGATAGCCGTCGCCGTCGATGTCGCCCTCGGCGATGCCCATGCCCCAGATGGTCAGATGCCGCCAGCCATCGGCCTTGCGATAGGGCCGCGGCGCGCGGCCGGGCTCCACCCGCCACAGCTGCTCCTCGCCGCCGCGATAATATTGTCGGTCATTGGTGATCCGCAGCGACGGCTGGCCGGAGCGGTTCCAGTCGGTGAACAGCATCGACAGCGCGCAATAGCCGGGGCTCAGCGCCATCGGCTCGGAATAGTCCGGCCGGCCGTCACCGCTGTCGCGCGGGCGCACCAGCACACTGTCGGCGCAGGTGCCCCAGGGCGATCCCGGGGCGGTGCGGTCGACATAATTGCCGAAGGCGAGCGTCGGATAGGTCGCGCCCGGCTCGACGATGGCCGAGAAGGCGGTGGTCCAGGCGCGGCCGCCATCGAACTGCCAGTCGAAATTCGCCTTCTCGAAGCGACAGTCCGGCCCGCCCTTCAGAAGAAGGTTCGCACCGACCCGCAGCACCACCAGATCCTCGTGGCCGTCCTGATCGATGTCCAGCGGATATGCGCCGGTGACGTTGGTTAGGTCCTTCGGGTCGATGTCCTGCGCCAGCTTCTCGAAGGCGAGCGACCCGCCGGCCTGCGAACGGTTGGCGTAGAAGCCGGCTTCGCCCTTGCCGCCGGCCAGGAACAGGTCGGGAAAGCGGTCGCCATTGCAGTCGAAGGCCGCACCGCCGCCGCCGACGAAGAACTCCCACGGGCCGCCATAGCTGTGGACGATCCCGGCAGCCTTGGCTTCCTCTTGGAACAGCGGCGTGTCGCCGGCAAAGGGCAGCGGCACGTCCGCGGGCCCCGCGGCAAAAGCGAGGTGCGCCGAAGCCAGCAGGCAGAGCCCGGCGCCGATCAGGGCGCGGGTGTCGGCGAGATCCCGGCGGGCGATCATGGCGCGATCCTCAGCGTCTTGAGCCAGGCGATCAGCGCCGAGCGCTCGGCTTCGGCAAGATCGCGATAGGCCACAGCGCTGGCGCTCGCCGCGCCGCCATGGGCGCGGATCACCTCGTCCAGCGTCGTCATGTCGCCGCGATGACCGTAGGGCGCCGTGTCGGCCAGCCCCCAGAGTTCGGCGGTCATGAAGACGTCGCGCTCGACGAAGCGCTGGGCCAGCGTCTCGTTGCCGAGATCGGCGGTACGGGTGTCGGCGATGCGGTGGCGCTTCAGGTCGCCGAACAGCGGCACCAGCACCCGGCCCTGGGCATCGCGCGGCAGTTCCCTGGCCCATGCGGTCGCGGCGAGGTCGTAGATCGCCGGATTCTCCACGTCGCCGGCGCGCAAGGTGCCGGCCATGTCGACCGGGCCAGGATCGGAAAAGGCCAGGCTGTCCAGCGGCAGCGATGGCCGATGGCAGCTCCCGCAGCCCAGATCCGCGAAGACATTGCGCCCCTCTGCGGCCGCCTGTTGCCAGGCGGTGTCATCCGGGACCACCTCGCCTGGCGGCGGCAGCGTCGCCTGCCAGGCGACCATGGCCGAGACCTCGCCGGCGCCGAGCTCGTCGCCATGGCCATCGCCGTCGAAATCCGCCGTGCCGGTCCAGCGCACGCCCCAGCGTTCGTCGGGCTGCATGCCGTGATGCTGGTTGAGGGCATTGACCGTGAACTGGCGCAGCGAGGTCATCACCCCCTTCTGGGTGAACGGCCGCACCACCAGATCGTCGTCGACGCCGTCGAGTTCGCTCAAATCCACCGACCCGTCCGCAAAGGCAGTGATGCGGCCGAAATCGACGCCCTTGGACACGAGCGCGCGACGCACCTCGCCGCCGCTCGCCCGGGCCTGCCTGAGCGCATCGGCCCGTACCGCCGTGAGATCGACCGTCATCTCGCGCGCCAGGAGTTCGATCAGGCCGGCGCCGAAGAGATGATTGGTGCCGCGCTCGTTGGAAAACTGCGGATCGAGCGTGTCGAACTCGGCGCTTTCGAAGCCTTCCGAGACGAAGGCGTTGGCCACGAAGCCGCCGGCACCACCCGCCACCGGCTCGTTGTGGCAGGAGGAGCAGGCATTGGCATCGGGCCCGGCCAGGCGCTGGAAGGCGTTCTCGGCCGGCCGCCGGCTACGCGTCGGCACGATCGCCTGGGTCGCGCCGGGTCGCCCGGCCCCGTCGAGTATCGTGAAGCGTGCCTCGAACAGGGCGCGGCCCTTCTCGACCAGATCGGCGAGCGCGTCGGCGGACAGCAACCCGGCCAGCGTCGCCGGATCGATCCGCTCGACGACGACGCGTTCGCTCCAGGGCGGCTCCTCGGCGACTGCGGGCACGACCGGCGCGGCGATCACGATCGCCAGTCCGATGCACGCGGATGCCAGCGGTCTGGACATCATGCTGCCTCCCTTGCCTCGGCGCCGCCCGCCCCGGCGAACTCGCCATCGACCGCCGCCAGAGCCTTGGCCGCGGCCGCCTCGAACACCAGTTCATCGACATCCTCGACCCGCGAGAAGGGTGTGTCGATCCCCACGCCGTCGATGGCGCTTTCCCCGATGCCGGCGCGGATGGTCGGCTCCAGGAGGTCCATGGCATGGGCCCCGGCACCGGTGACCACGATCGGCAAGGGGTCGATCAGCGTGAACATGCGACCCAGGCTGTAGCCGATCGCCGTGCCGGCCTCCTCGAAGGCCGTCATGGCGTCGGCGTCGCCGGAGCGGGCGAGCGCCGCCAGACGGTGCATGTCCTCGTCCGAGATCCGCCGCGTCGGAATCTCGTCGGTCCCGCCATGGGCCCGCCGCCATATCGCGTAGTCGCCGGCATAGGCCTCCACGCAACCGCGATTGCCGCAGCGGCAGAGGGCGCCACCGGGAATGTGGTTGATGTGGCCGAACTCCACCGCGGAGGAGCGCTGGCCCTGGAAGGTGCTGCCGCCGAGCCGCAACCCCATGCCGACACCGAAGCCGATGAACAGCGTGGCGAAGTCGCGGCCGACGAAGTCGGGCTTCCAGCGGAACGCTTCGGGCATCAGCGAGCAGTCGTTGAAGACGTCGACCGCCGCTCCGGTGAGCGCCGACAGCGGCCCGGCAATGTCTAGGTCGCGGGCCTTCAGGGTCGGCGACCACAGGATGCGCCGGGCGTTGCTGTCGGTCTTGCCCTGGACGGCCAGCACGATCTGCCGGGCCGGCGGCGCGTCGGGGCGCGCCTGCCCCGCCTGATGCAGGAGATCCGCAAGCAGCGTCACCAGCCCGTCCTGGTCGAGATCGGCGATATCGCGTTCGCATGCAGCCGCGCCCAGCGTCGCGCCGCGATAGTCGCACAGGCGCACTGACAATTCGCCGACGGCGATCTTGGCGGTGGCAACGGTGGCCGCCGTTGCCTGCAGTCCGAGGCTTTTGCCGGGCCGGCCGCGGCGCGCGGCGCGTTCGTCCTCGTCAATCTCGACGATGAGATCGGCGCGCAGCA
The DNA here is from genome assembly GCF_036549475.1 of Aurantimonas sp. A2-1-M11. Classification (NCBI taxonomy): domain Bacteria; kingdom Pseudomonadati; phylum Pseudomonadota; class Alphaproteobacteria; order Hyphomicrobiales; family Aurantimonadaceae; genus Aurantimonas; species Aurantimonas sp. A2-1-M11. Next base: position 47,018 of record NZ_JAZHLI010000029.1, read on the forward strand.
TGCCGGTGGTGATGGCGGACGCGGCCGAGACCGACAGTCCCGTGGCGGCACTGATCGCCTTGCGCGTGGCGATTCCGGTGCGTCTGAGATGGTCTATCACCGCGCGGCGATTGTGAACGCGCACGGCATCGGCATCGGTCTTGGCGAGCATGATCCTCTGGTCCTCCCCCGCCATGGCGGCCGCCCTCCTCGGCGGACAGCCATAGCCCTATTGTCATGTTGACACGCCTGGAAATTGCTGTCACGATTTTTTCCGAGGCTTGGAAAAAGTCTCGACGGCCGGGATGTGGGCCGGAGACATTAGAGCGGGCGCCAGGGCGCCGGGAGGACAATCATGAAGATTCTGAAACTCGCGCTGGCTGGCGCGGTATTCTCGATGGCTGCCGCAGGATCGGCGGCGGCGCAGGACGGCAAGACCGTCGGCGTGTCGTGGTCGAACTTCCAGGAAGAGCGCTGGAAGACCGACGAGACGGCGATCAGGCAGGCGCTGGAAGCCGCCGGCGCCACCTACATTTCGGCTGACGCACAGTCGTCGGCCTCCAAGCAGCTGACCGACGTGGAGTCGCTGATCTCGCAGGGCGCGGACTCGCTGATCATCCTGGCGCAAGATTCGGCCGCCATCGGCCCGGCCGTGCAGGCCGCCGTCAACAACGGCATCCCGGTCGTCGGATATGACCGGCTGATCGAGAACCCGGACGCCTTCTACCTGACCTTCGACAACAAGGAAGTCGGCCGCATCCAGGCGCGCGAAGTGATGAAGGTCCAGCCGGAAGGCAATTACGCCTTTATCAAGGGCTCCGCCGCCGATCCGAACGCCGATTTCCTGTTTTCCGGCCAGATGGAAGTCCTCCAGGAAGCCATCGATTCCGGCAAGATCAAGAATGTCGGCGAGAGCTACACGGACGGCTGGCTTCCGGCCAACGCCCAGCAGAACATGGAACAGATCCTGACCGCCAACAACAACGAGGTCGACGCGGTCGTCGCCTCGAATGACGGCACCGCCGGCGGCGCCGTGGCCGCCCTCGAGGCCCAGGGCCTGGCCGGTTCCGTGCCGGTCTCCGGCCAGGATGCCGACTTCGCCGCGCTGAACCGCATTGCCCGCGGCACGCAGACGGTTTCGGTCTGGAAGGATTCCCGCGAGCTCGGCAAGCGCGCCGCGGAGATCGCCCTGGATCTGGCCGACGGTACGGCCATGAACGAGGTCGAGGGCGCGGAAGCCTGGTCCGACGGCCCGAACGGCACCGAGATGCAGGCGATCTTCCTGAAGCCGGTGGCGATCACCAAGGACAACCTGCAGACGATCATCGACGCCGGCTGGGTGTCGAAGGACGTGGTCTGCCAGGGCGTCGAGGCCGGTTCGGTCCCGGCCTGCAGCTAGGCCTAGACGACAGGACGGCCGCTCCCCTGAAGGGGGGGGCGGCCTTTCGCCCTTCGGCCCGCAGGGCCGCCCGGCCACCGGCCCGGCGCTTCCCCCGTGGCCGGTTTGGGTGCAACAATCCAACAGGACTGCGCTGACCGCGTTGCCCCGGACCGACGGTCCGCCGGGCCCCGTGTAACGGCGCCACTCCGCCAGGGAGGCAAGCATGAGCCAGTCGGCATCCGAACCCAGCGTCGGCGCGCGCGCGTCGACGAGCGGGGGCCTGTCCCGATTCATCCGGGCCACCGAGGTGGATACCCGCATGCTGGGTATGGTCGGCGCGCTTCTGGTGATCTGGCTGGTCTTTCATGTCCTGTCCGGCGGCATCTTCCTGACGCCGCGCAACCTCTGGAACCTGACCGTCCAGACCTCGTCCATCGCGGTGATGGCGACCGGCATGGTGCTGGTCATCGTCACCCGCAACATCGACCTGTCCGTCGGCTCGATTCTCGGCTTCACCGGCATGGCCATGGCCGCGCTGCAGGCCAACATCCTGCCGGAGATGCTCGGTTACGGCAGCCCCTTCACCTGGATCCTCACCCTGGCCGTCGGCGTCCTGATCGGTGTCGCGATCGGCGGCCTGCAGGGTTACATCATCGCCTTCCTGGGTGTTCCGGCCTTCATCGTGACGCTGGGCGGCCTGCTGATCTGGCGCGGCGGCGCCTGGTGGCTGACCTCCGGTCGTACGGTCGCGCCGCTGGACGACACCTTCCGGCTGATGGGCGGTGGCGCAGAAGGCTCGCTGGGCGAGACCTGGACGTGGATCCTCGCGGTGCTTGCCAGCCTCGCCGTCGTCGCCTCGCTGGTCTTCGTGCGCAAGCGCCGCGTGCGGTTCGGCTTCCCGCGGCGGCCGGTCTGGGCCGAGGTGACCATCGCGGCGTTCACCACCTTCGTCATTCTCGGCGCCGCATGGATCGTCAATGCCTATGAATGGCCCTCGGCGATCGCCCGGCGCTACGCCGAGTCGACCGGCATGGAAGTACCCGAAGGCGGGCTGCATATCGGCTACGGCGTCGCGGTCCCGGTCCTGATCGCCATCGTCGTCGGCATCGTCATGACGTTCGTGACCCAGCGCACCCGGTTCGGGCGCTACGTCTTCGCCATCGGCGGCAATCCGGAAGCCGCAGAGCTCGCCGGCATCAACACCCGCTGGGTCGTCATGAAGGTCTTCATGCTGATGGGCGGCCTTGCCGCCCTCGGCGCGGCGATCTCGACCGCCCGCCTCAACGCCGCCACCAACGCCCTGGGCACGCTGGACGAATTGTACGTCATCGCAGCAGCCGTCATCGGCGGCACGTCGCTCGCCGGCGGTGCCGGCACGATCATCGGCGCGATGCTCGGCGCCCTCGTCATGCAGTCGCTGCAGTCGGGCATGGTGCTGCTGGGCGTGGATTCGCCGCTGCAGTCGATCGTCGTCGGCGCCGTCCTGATCTTCGCCGTCTGGATCGACACCGTCTACCGCAGGAGGGCCGCATGAGCGCCACCCAGGAGTCCATCCCCGCACACGCCGCCGGCGACGGCGTCGACCACAGCGGCCCGCCGCTGGTGGACATGCGCGACATCTCGATCGCCTTCGGCGGCATCCACGCCGTCGACGGCGCGACCCTAGATCTGTATCCCGGCGAAGTGGTGGCCGTGCTGGGCCACAACGGTGCCGGCAAGTCGACGCTGATCAAGATCCTGTCGGGCGCCTACAAGCGCGATTCCGGCGAGATCAATGTTCGAGGCGAGCCGGCCACGATCACCAATCCCCGCGATGCCAAGGCCTACGGCATCGAGACGATCTACCAGACCCTGGCGCTGGCCGACAATGTCGACGCCGCGGCCAACCTCTTCCTGGGGCGCGAGATCCTCACCCCCTGGGGCACGCTCGACGACGGCGCCATGGAGGCCGAGGCCCGCAAGGTGATGGGCCGTCTGAACCCCAATTTCCAGCGGTTCAAGGATCCGGTGAAGGCGCTGTCCGGCGGCCAGCGCCAGTCCGTTGCCATCGCCCGCGCCATCCTCTTCAACGCCAAGATCCTGATCATGGACGAGCCCACCGCGGCGCTCGGCCCCCAGGAGACCGCACAGGTCGGCGAGCTGATCAAGGAGCTGAAGAAGGATGGCATCGGCATCTTCCTGATCAGCCACGACATCCACGACGTCTTCGACCTCGCCGACCGGGTGGTGGTGATGAAGAACGGCCAGGTGGTCGGCGGCGCGAAGACGGCGGACGTCACCAAGGACGAGGTCCTCGGCATGATCATCCTCGGCAAGTGCCCGCCCGGAGCGACGCCCGGCCCGGGTGCCATGCGCGAATAGGAGCCGCGTTGGCGCGTGCGACGCATCGCGCGCTCCCGACGGCGAGCGCGCATGCCCAGATCGGCCGGGTGCGGCCACAGCCATCCGCCCCGAAAAGCGTTTGCGACTGATTGACGTCCTGCGGCGGACAGCGCGGCTGGCGCTCAGTCCGCCATGGCGGCCCGCAGCGCCGGATAGAGCCTGCGATAAAACAGATAGGCTTCGTCGAAGGCGCGGGCGTGGGTCGGGTCCGGCCGGAACCGGCGGGCGATCGGCGGCTCGGTCATGACCGTCTTCGGATCGTTGCCGGTCGCCGCGCACAGGCCCAGCCGCGCCGCGCCGAAGGCGGCGCCGAAATCGCCCGCCTCGGGCAGCGCGATCTCCGTGTCCAGCACCGTCGCCATCAGCTGCAGCCAGTAGGCCGAGCGCGACCCCGCGCCGACGGCGATGAGCCGTTGCGGCCGTGCCGCTTCGCCGCCCGCTTCCAGGCAATCGCGCATGGAGAAGGCGACGCCCTCCAGGACGGCCCGGGTCATCGCCTCGCGGTCGGTGCCCGCCTCCAGTCCGGCGAAGACGCCGCGAATGTCGGAATCGTTGTGCGGCGTGCGCTCGCCGGACAGATACGGCAGGAAGGTCAGCCGGCCGGGCGCCTGCACCGTCTCGCCGAGCGCACCGGTGAGCACCCCCGGCTCCTCGTTCAGGATCTGCGACAGCCATTCCACCGAGCCGGCGGCCGACAGGGTCACGCCCATCTGGTGCCAGAGGCCGGGAATGGCGTGGCAGAATGTGTGCAGCGCCGTCTCCGGCGCCGGCTCGTAGCCCGCACTGGCGGTGAACAGCACTCCCGAGGTGCCGAGCGACAGGAAGCCGGTCCCCGGCTTGGCCACGCCGACGCCGCAGGCCGAGGCGGCATTGTCGCCGCCGCCGCCGGCCACCACCGTGCCGGCCGTCATGCCGAAGCGGGCGGCAAGCTCCGGGCGCAGGCCGCCGGAGACGTCCGTGCCCTCGACCAGGCGCGGCATGTGGTCGAGCGACAGCCCGGTCTTTTCCAGCATGCGCGTCGACCAGTCGCGGGCGCCCGTGTCGAGCCAGGCCGTGCCCGCGGCATCCGACATCTCCGAGACCGCCTCGCCTGTCAGCCACAGCCGCAGATAATCCTTCGGCAGGAGCACCCGGCGCAGCCGCGCGAAGATCTCCGGTTCATTGCGCGCGACCCAGACGATCTTCGGCGCCGTGAAGCCGGGAAACACGATGTTGCCGGTGATGGCCCGCGATTCCTCGTCGTCGAGTTCGGCGGCCTCCTCGTGGCTGCGGGTGTCGTTCCACAGGATGCAGGGGCGCAGGACGGCCTCGTCCGCATCGAGGAGCGTGGCGCCGTGCATGTGGCCCGACAGGCCGATGCCGGCCACGGTGACGAGCGCGTCGCCATGCTTCGCCGCGAGTTCGCCCAACGCCGTCTCGCAGGCCGCGATCCAGCTCTGCGGGTCCTGCTCCGACCAGCCGAAATGCGGCCGCTCGACGGTGAGCGGCACCGAGGCCGAGGCGACGACGCGCTGGTCCTCGCCGATCAGCAGCGCCTTGAGCGAGGAGGTGCCGAGATCGAGGCCGAGATAGTGGGTCATGGAGCGTCCTTCATCTGCTGCCCGCCTAGGCGGATTCGTCAAGCTTCCGCCTAGCCGCCGCGGCGAGAAAGCCCGACCGTGTCAGCCCGTGCCGCGCAGCATAGGCGTCAATTTCCGCCAGCTCGTCGGCGGCGATGGTCACGTTGACGCGGACGGAACGCGGTGCCCTTCGCGGTGCCGCCACCAGGATGGCGACGCCGTCGCGATTGCCGCGGTCCGTCATGACGGATTCCAGCGACGAGGGAGAAGGCAGGGCCGCCGCCTCCAAAAGCATGCCTTCCAAGTGCAGTCCCAGCGCTTCCCCGGCCATCGCCCGGGCTTCGTCGAGGGTTCGTCCCGCCGTAACGCAGCCCGGAAAGTCGGGAAAGGAAACGCCGAAATCGCTCTCGCCGTCCTTGTGGATGATCGCGATATAGTCGCTCATCTGGCTGTCCTCAGTACGATCCCGGCCTGTTTCTCGATGCTCCGCAGGGTGCCGATCGGCAGATCGCGCCTGGGATGGGGCAATGTCACGAGGCCAGGCTTCGTCGGATGCTTCAGCTGGGCATGGCTGCCTCGCCGACGGACTTCGCGCCATCCGTCGGCAAGCAGGGCGGCGAGGATGTCGCGACACTCCATGTGTATGAATACACACTATCGCTCGCCACCCTCAAGCCCTCAGACGTAGCGGTTGACCACGCCTTCGAGATATTCCTGGCGGCCCGAACGCGGCTGCGGGTCGAGGCCCAGCGCCCGCTCCGCGACCGCTTCCAGGCTGCGCTCGCCGGCCAGCACCGCCTTGCCCTCGCCGCCGTCCCAGCCGGCATAGCGTTCGCTGACCGGCGTCCGCAGCGCGCCATCGGCCAGCATCCGCTCGGCCGCCAGAAGACCACGGGCGCAGGCGTCCATCGAGGCGACATGGGCGATCAGGAGATCGTCCGGATCGATCGACTGGCGACGGATCTTGGCGTCGAAATTCAGCCCGCCCGTGGTGAAGCCGCCATGCTGCAGCATCTCGTGGAAGACCAGCGCCAGTTCCTTCACGTCCATCGCGAACTGGTCGGTGTCCCAGCCCAGCAGGTCGTCGCCGCGATTGACGTCGAGCGAGCCGAACAGATCGTTGGCATAGGCGTAGCGCACCTCGTGGTCGAAGGAATGGCCGGCGAGGATGGCGTGGTTCTGCTCGAGGTTGAGCTTCACCTCGCCGACGAGATCGTATTTCTGCAGGAAGGCGAAGACCGCTGCCGCGTCGAAATCATACTGGTGCTTGGTCGGCTCCTTCGGCTTCGGCTCGATCAGGATCGGGCCGGAAAAACCGATCTTGTGCTTGTAGTCGACGAGCATGGAGAAGAACCGGCCGAGTTGGTCCAGCTCGCGCTTCATGTCGGTATTCAGCAGGGTCTCGTAGCCCTCGCGTCCGCCCCAGCAGACATAGTTCGCGCCGCCGAGGCGATGGGTGGCATCGAGCGCCGCCTTCACCTGCCCCGCCGCATAGGCAAAGACGTCCGGATCGGGATTGGTCGCAGCGCCCGCCATGTAGCGGCGGTTGGAGAAGAGATTGGCGGTGCCCCAGAGCAGCCGCACCTTCTGGCTTTCCATCTTCTCGGCGAAGATGTCGGTGATCGCCTTCAGATTGTCGTTGGATTCGGCCAGCGACGCGCCTTCGGGGGCCACGTCCACGTCGTGGAAGGTGAAGAACGGAACGTCGAGCAGCCGGAACATCTCGAAGGCGACATCGGCCTTCTGGCGGGCCAGCGCCAGCGGGTCGGCGCCATGCATCCAGGGGCGCTGGAAAGTCTCGCCGCCAAAGGGATCCCCGCCGGGCCAGGTGAAGGAGTGCCAGTAACAGGCGGCAAAACGCAGATGGTCTTCCATCCGCTTGCCCATCACCTGCCGGTCCTTGTCGTAGAACCGGAAGGCGAGCGGGTTGGTCGACTGTTCGCCCTCGAAGGCGACCGGGCTGGCAAGATCGAAGAAGGATGCTTGGGACATGGGATTTCCTGATTGCCGGGCGTTGCCGCCCGCTTGACTGGCGTCGGGATCAGACGCGGGCGATTGAGGCGGGATGCACGCGGAGGGAGGCATGCCCCGCGGCCACTTCGCCGGCCACGAGGCTGCCGAGGGACGGCCGCCATGTGGCGCCGTCCGGCCGTGCTCCGGATGTGGTGGTCATCGCATCCTCCCCAGGCCGGCGCGAACGCGCTGGCACAGCGCCTTCGCAGCGTCTCTGCCACCATTATCGCGCAGGCCGGCGCAGTTTTGAAGTACGCACCTCAAAAATTCGCGACGCGCCGTCCACCCCAGGGCAATCGGGTGAAGAAGGTGATGACAAGCGGCTGAAGAGCTGAATCTTTCGAACTCCTCTGATTCTTGCGGGAGGAGATTTCGATGGTGGAGAGCGATGGCGATT
>NZ_JAZHLI010000003.1:0-148574 GCF_036549475.1 Aurantimonas sp. A2-1-M11
TCATGCAGAAGGACGGCTCAAAGGAATCCTTGAAGGGGAAATTCCAAAGGGCAGGCTGGGACAACGCATTCCTCTCTCGCCTGCTCAGCCTGTTCTGAAATGCGATTGCCCTGTCCGCCGGTGCGATCCCTCTTGACAAGGCTCAATGCGCACCGGGGCCCGTTCGGTGATGGTCGACCCAACCTAACGCCTCGGAAGCAACAGGATGCCGTTTCGCGATCGCACCGAAGCCGGGAGAAGTCTGGCGAATGCATTGGCAGCGTATCGCCATCAGGACACGATCGTGCTGGCGATGCCACGCGGTGGCGTTCCGGTGGGGCGGGAGATCGCGCTCGCATTGCAGGCGCCGCTCGACCTGATCATGGTCCGCAAGATCGGTGTCCCCTTCCAGCCGGAGCTCGCCATGGGTGCTGTGGCCGAAGGGGAAGAAGCGCTGGTGGAGCGTAATGACAGTGTCATTCGCGCGGCGCGGATCGGGCCGGCCGAGTTCGATCGGGTTCTCAAGATGGAGATCCGCGAACTCGAAAGACGACGACGGACGTATCGCGGCGACCGGCCTCGTGCAGCGATTGCAAACAAGGTCGCGATCGTTGTCGATGACGGCCTGGCGACGGGTGCGAGTGCACGCGTGGCGCTCGAGGCGGTGCGGCGCTCCAATCCCGCCCGTCTCGTTCTCGCCGTCCCGGTCGCAGCGGCCGACCCATTGCAGGAGATCCGCTCCTATGCGGACGAGGTGGTCTGCCTGGAGCAGCACGAACCCTTCCATGCCATCGGCGCCTATTACGACGACTTCCGGCAAGTCTCCGACCAGCACGTGATGGAGGTGTTGGCCGAGACTGCCGCCCCCCAACATCGGACGTAGCCGGAGATTGCGGCAGCGGCGGAGCGACAGGGACGAACCGGCAAACCATGTGACAGCGCCACCTGCAACAGCAGGAGCGTCGAGCGGCGCTCACCCGTCGACGACTGCCGTTGTATTGATCCAGCGCAAGACACTTCCACCCCAACGCTCGTAGATTGCGTCGAAAAGCGGGGCAGACCGGCTGCTCCCGCGTCATTTGCGGGGTATGGAGATGCGCTTCAGGACGGTGCTAAGCGTCATCAGCGCAGACAGCTCGGATCGCGATATCCAGGCCGCGCTTCGGGTATGCGAACAGAATAACTCCCACCTTTCGGTTCTTCTCCTCGGTACCGAACCGCCGCCGCCGATCGAGGAGTTCGCTGTCATCGCGCACGGCTGGGTGGAGGAGCGTGAGGCAGCGGCGACCGCACTTCGCGAACGCGCGCATGCTGTACGGAGCATCCTCGCAGGGCGCGACCTGTCCTCCGATCTCGACAGTCGCCTCGTCGAACAGGCTGCGAATGTGGCGGAGATCGGACGTCACGCCCTGTATGCCGACCTCGTTTTCATCGGTCCCGAGCTCTCGCAATCGAGCTTGCCTCTGAAGTCCGCAGTGCTGAAGGGCGCCTTGTTCGAAGCCGAGCGACCGGTGCTCATCGCGGCAAACAAGGGCGAAGCGACACTGCAACCCAAGCGGATACTTCTGGCTTGGTCCTCACATCCAGAGGCGGCACGGGCGGTGCGAGAGGGTATCGAGATACTCGCCGCAGCCGAGGCCGTCCACGTCACGCTTGTCGACCCGCAGGCAACCGAATGGGCGAACGGCCCGGAGCCCGGCGCAGAGATCGGCACCTATCTCGCCCGCCACGGCGCCAGGGTGACCGTCGACAGGCTTCCGAGCGGCGGAAATCCGGTGGCCGACGTCCTGCGTCAGCACGCGACGGATATCGATGCGGACATGATCATGATGGGCGCTTACGGCCACTCCAGGCTGGTCGAATGGGCGTTCGGCGGAGTGACCCGCTCCATGATCGACAAACCCGCAATCTCCCTGTTCCTAGGGCGATAGGTCCGACGTGGCGCCACCCTCTGCGGTGGCGCGCGTCTTGTTCCCCGGATCCCGACCGGCGTGCGAAACGAGAGTCCGGATCAACAATGGCGTCCCTCTCCGGCCGCCGATGGGAAAGGAAGCCTGATCGGCGCAATGCCGACCCGCCGCCGCAAACCTTTCCGCGTCGGGTGCGATGGTGCGCCCGTGAAGAGAACACTCGGGGTCCGAATACGGAGCGATCTGCGACCTGGAACATGAACGATATTGACCTCCTCAGCCGGCTCGGCGTCGCGCTCTCCATCGGTCTGCTGGTCGGGCTGGAGCGCGGTTGGCAGACGCGAGATGAAACCAGCCACCGGCGCGCTGCCGGCCTGCGGACCTTCGCTCTCTCCGGGCTGCTCGGCGGAGTCTGCGGCGCCATCGCGGCCGCCACCACCGCACCACTTCTGATCGGTTTCGCATTCCTCGGCTACACGGCGGCCTTCACCGCCTTTCACTGGCTCGAAGCTCGGGCAACCGGCAACCTCTCGGTCACCACCCTTGTCTCCGGCCTTCTGACATTTCTCCTCGGCGCTTTTGTCATCGAGGGCTCGGTGTCGGCGGCGGTCGCGGCAGCCGTCGCCATGACGCTTTTGCTTGCGCTCCGTGACCCGCTGCACCGCTGGGTGGGAATGTTGAGCTGGATCGAGATCCGCGCAGTCCTCACGCTTCTGGCGATGACGTTTCTGCTGCTGCCCGTCCTGCCGGACCAGCCAATCGATCCATGGAATACGATAAACCCGTCCCGGATTTGGATGATCGCGATCTTCGTCGCGATGCTCTCTTTCGGCGGTTATGTGGCTGTCCGCGCCTTCGGAGACAGAATTGGAGTTCTCGTGGCCGCGGTCGCCGGTGGTATGGCCTCATCAACCGCGACCACCGTCACCCTCGCCCGACTGGGTCGCGAGCGACCGCAGGCGGCATTCCTCCTGTCGGCGGGAATCCTTGCGTCGGGAACCGTCATGATCGTGCGCGTCGGTATCCTGGCTACGGTTCTCTATCAGCCGCTCGCCCTTGCGTTGATGCCGACGCTCACAGCAATGGGGCTGGTTCTAGCTTCGTGCAGCACGCTGTTGTTCGTCCGAACAGGCACGACCGCCAATCCCACCCTCTCGCTCACGAACCCGCTGCAGCTCGCGTCCGCGATCAAGATGGCGGCGTTCATCGCGATGGTCATGACGGCAAGTGTCTTGCTGCGGCGGTTCTTCGGCGATACGGGCCTGCTGTCGCTCGCCGCGGTTTCCGGTCTGGCGGACGTGGATGCGATCACCGTCTCCATGGCCGAACTCGCCCGGAACTCGGAGGCCCGCGACACGGCGGCGCTGGCGATCACGCTTGCGGTCTGCGTCAATACCGCGGTCAAGGCCCTGCTCGCCGCATGGTTCGGACGCCGACCGGTCGGCATTCCCGTTCTGGCAGCAACCGTTCTCACCATCTGTGCGGGAGCCCTCGCCTTCATCGCCCTCTAGGTGTCGGGGCACGTCGCCCGCAACGGAAGCAGGCATGGCCAGAACACGACCGAATGGATGCGCACCTCGGCGATCGTTTCATCGGCGCCGGCGGCTCCGGCAGACGGCCCAGCCTTCCCCGGTCGAGAATGCATTGCATGCCGCAAACCGAACGCGAGGAAGCGAGACAGATGGTTGAATCATTTGCAACATCTGCCGCCAAGGTAACGTCCGCTACGGCCTACCCGTCGCCGTCCCGCAATGCGCGGCGAAGCTTGCGGATCAACACGTCCCGTGCCTTGTCGCCGGCCGCGGCCTCCAGGCGCTCGTTGATGTCGAGGAGGAGTCCGGACACGTCGTTGTGCCAGTCGCGGTGCCCCGGCTGTGCCGGATCGATGCGGGCGTCTGGCGCCGATGAAACCGGAAGGGCAGCCCGCTCCGTCAGCCTGAACGCCGCGTCCAGTTGCGGAATGACGATCCGCTCCGCCGGGATCACGCCCTTCAACCGCTCCCTCATCCCGTCGATTGCCTCGACTTCCCCATGGACGAGAAAGACACCCGCGGCCACGGGGCAGCGCTCCGAGACCCATTCCCGGAGCTCCGGCCCGTCGGCATGGCCCGAATAGAGGTCGATCGCCTGGATCTTCGCACGCACGATGATCTCGTCGCCCTGGATGCGGACCGTCGGCGCGCCATCGCGCAGGATGCGCCCCAGAGTCCCCTGGGCCTGGAAGCCCACGAACAGCACCGTTGCCTGCGGACGCCAGAGCCAGTTTCTCAGGCGATGACGTATCCGGCCCGCCTCGCACATGCCGCTCGCGGCGATGACGATGTGGAAGCCCTTCAGATTGTCGAGCGCCTTGCTCTCTTCCGCGGACTCGGTGAAGCGGATGTTCGGCGAGCCCAGAGCCCGGGAGAGGACCTCTCCGTTATCCAGTGCCTTCGCGTGACGGGCGAAGACGTTCGTGGCACGGCTTGCAAGCGGCGAATCGATGATGACCGGGATTGGCGGAAGCTCGCCGCTCTCGATCAGGATCTGCAGATCGACGAGCAGTTCCTGGGTTCGTTCCACCGCGAAGGACGGGATCAGCAGCGCGCCGGCGGGATCCATCGCCGCGTCCACAGCCTCCCGCAGCATGCGGCGACGATCGGCTTCCGTCGCGCCCTCCCGGTCACGGTCGCCATAGGTGCTTTCGCAGATGACGTAGTCGAAGCCGGCGGGGGCCGAGGGATCGGCCTGCAGCAGCTTGTGTTCCGGGCCGATGTCGCCAGAAAACAGGAGACGCAGCGGCCGATCGCCCGGTGCGGGACACTCGATTTCGATGGAGGCAGATCCGAGCAGGTGTCCGGCGTTCCAGTAGCGCGCACGGATCCCACCGGTGACGGTGAACCAGTCGCCGAGCGCGATCGTAAGAAAGCGACCCAGACAGTGCGCGACATCGGCCCCGTCGTAGATCGGCACGACCGTGCGGCGGCCACGACGCTTGTTGCGCCGGTTCAGATGGGCGACCTCCGTGCTCTGGATGTAGGCGGAATCTGGGAGCATCACGCTGCACAGATCCTGCGTCGCGCGGGTTGCGAAGATCGAACCGGCGAAGCCCTCCTTCGTCAGCTTGGGAAGCAGTCCGGAATGGTCGATATGGGCATGCGTCAGAAGAACCGCGTCGATGCCGTTTGGATCGAAGGGAAACGCCCGGTAGTTCAATTCCTTCTCGGCCTTCGAGCCCTGGAACAGACCGCAGTCGATTAGGATCCGCGTGCCGTCCGCCTCGAGTTCGTAGCACGAACCGGTAACGGCTCGCGCCGCGCCGTGGAAGCGCAGAACAGGCTCCGCCGGCGTTGCACGACCCCGACTGCCCGAGGCTGGATGGTCTTCCATGGGGCGAACCTCCTTCAGGATTGCGGGTCGGGGATGGAGGTCGTGTCGGGCGGCATCGAGCGCCGTTTCATCGCATCCGTCGCAGGGTCCATGCGGACGGGGGTGGCACCTGTCGCCGGACCGGCAGTGCGTTGAGCGCCGGGGCTCCTCGCAACAGCCGGCCGCAATGGTGCGAAGTCGTCCGCCAGTAGCGTCTCGCGGTCCAGAAGCAGGTGCGCACCCTCTTCGAGATCCGAGCGGTGTGCAATCAGGATGCTCCTGGCGCGAGCATCGGCCTGCTCGATCCAGTCGCGCACGGCAATGTCGATCTCGCGCCCGGTCGCGTCAGACGCCTCGAACGACTTGTCGGTCGGACTGGCGAGAAACGTCTGCACTGTGCGGGTGTAGGTGCGCTGGCCGAGTCCTTCGTGCATGCCGTATTTGATCGCCATTTCCGTGGCCATGTCGGTCGCCCGCTGCAGGTCGTCCGCGGCCCCCGTGGAAATGTCGCCGTCGAAGATCAGGTGCTCGGCGGCGCGGCCGCCCATCAGAACGGCCAGGCGGTTCTTCAGTTCGCTCGCGGCCAGCACGAAGCGGTCTTCCGTCGGCCGCTGCATCGTGAAACCGAGGGCGCCGACGCCACGCGGGATGATCGAGACCTTCTGGACCGGGTCGACCCCGGAGAGATTGGCCGCGACCAGTGCGTGTCCCATTTCGTGATAGGCGACGCGGCGTCGTTCGGCCGGACTCAGGATGCGGCTCTTCTTCTCCGAGCCCGCGACGATGCGCTCGATCGCGGCGGTGAAATCGCGAAACTCCACCGCGTCCGCATCGCGCCGGGTCGCGGCAATGGCCGCCTCGTTGACCAGATTGGCCAGGTCGGCGCCGGTAAATCCCGTTGTCAACGCGGCGATGGCCTGCAGATCGAGATTGCTGGCGAGGGTGATCTTGCGGACATGGACCTGGAGTATGGCCAGCCGCCCTGACTGGTCAGGCCTGTCGACGACCACCTGCCGGTCGAAGCGCCCTGCCCGCAGCAGCGCGGGGTCGAGGATTTCCGGCCGGTTGGTGGCGGCAAGCAGGATGATGCCGACGCTTGGATCGAAGCCGTCGAGCTCGGCGAGAAGCTGGTTGAGGGTCTGCTCCTTCTCGTCGACGCCGCCGATGTTCCCGCTGGCGCGGCTGCGGCCGAGCGCATCGAGTTCGTCGATGAAGATGATCGACGGCGCGGCCTTGCGCGCCTGTTCGAACAGGTCCCTGACCCGCGCGGCGCCGACGCCGACGAACATTTCGACGAATTCCGAGCCGGAGATCGAGAAGAACGGCACCCCGGCCTCGCCGGCCACGGCGCGCGCCAGCAGCGTCTTGCCGGTGCCCGGTGGTCCGACGAGCAGGATGCCCTTGGGCACGTGGGCGCCAAGGCGGCCATATGTGTCCGCGTCCTTCAGAAAGGAAACGACCTCCTGCAGTTCCGCCTTCGCTTCGTCGACGCCGGCGACATTGGCGAAGGTGACCTTGGTGTCCTTTTCCACATAGACCTTGGCCCGCGACTTGCCGATCGACATCAGCCCGCCTCCGAAGCCCTGGCCACCGGCCATCCGTCGGAACAGGTAGACCCAGATCGCATAGAAGACGAAGATCGGCAGGACCCAGGAAAGGAGCGTTGCTACGGCGCCGCCGGACGCCAACCCCCTGACCGCCACGCCATGCGCCTGCAGCCGCTCGGCGATCGCGGGCTCCACCCGGGTGGTGACGAAGCTCAAGTTGCCGCTGGGCAGCGGAGATTTCAACGTACCCTCGATCCGGTCTTCCCCGACAGTCACTTCGGCGACCTTGTTTTCGGTGACAAGCTGGTCGAACTGGCTGTACGGGATCTGCTCGACCTGCGCACCGTCCTGCCAAGCCCACTGCAGCAGCAGGACGGCGAAAAGGGCACCCAGTATGTACAGCATCGTCACATCGTGCGTGCGGTTCGACGAAGTGTCGGCCATGGGTATTCCCTTGTGATGACGGTGCCGCCGGCCGGTCGCGAAGAGTTCGGTGCCGGCTCGGAAGGGACGCCGCGCTCTCCGGATGCGGGGGGCGACTGCGAGGTGGCAGGTGCCGCACTGCCTCAGCAGCGGCGGCACCTGTCGTTCATGATGGCGATCAGGCTGGCTTGACGTCGATCTTCTTTTCCTCGGCCCGCGCTTCAGTTGTCTTCGGAAGCCGGACGGTCAGGACGCCCTTGGCGAAATTTGCGTCGATTTTCTCACGATCGACACCCTGCGGCACGGGGAACGACCGCATGAAGGAGCCGAAGCGGCGCTCGGACTGGTAGTAGTCCTTGCCGCGCTCCTCCTTCTCCTCCTTCTTCTCGCCCTTGATGGTCAGCATGCCGTTGGCGAGCTTGACCTCGACATCCTTCTCGTCGAGCCCCGGCAGTTCCGCCGTGATCTCGTACTCACCGTCCTTCTCGGCGACGTCGACTGCCGGCATGCCGCCACCGAAAACGGTTTCGCGCGGCCAGCCGAAGTCGAAGCTCGGGCGGGTCAGATCGCCGCGGGACCGACCGGCGTCGAATGCGTCGAACAGGCGGTCCATCTCGTTGCGCATTGTCTCGAAGGGCGACCAGTGACGTCCGCCGGTGGGCGCCGGTGCCGGCGCGGTCTCGTTCTTGACCGGAAGCTTGGTGGCTGAATCACTCATGATGCATTCCTCCTGTCAGAAGAGCCTGACGACGCAGCCCGCGGTCAGGCCGGGGTTGATGAACGCTGCGCGGGCTTTCGACCCGTTCCGACCGCGGCAACGCGGCCCTTCGCGACGATCGTGCGAAGCGTTCATCGTGGGATCAGACTGCGATCGGAACAGCCGGACATTGATCCCGATCAACCGCCATCAGGCGGACTGGCAAGATCGCATCCCCGTGCTGCCCGGACAGCCGACGGCGCCTTGTGCGAGATCAAACGCGCCTGCCGGGCCGCATGGCAGCGTATGATGGAATTCTCCTCGGCCGTATCCGATATCGTGAATGTCTGGCCGGGTTCATCCTGCGCACGACGACAGATCATCATTCGCGGAGGCTCGCTCGTGAAAGTCATGACACTCCACGCGATCGGGCAGACGCTGCAGCTCGAGAACCGTCCCGATCCGATCCCCGGCGATGGCGAGATCCGGGTGCGCGTCGAAGCTTGCGCGGTTTGCCGAACCGATCTGCATGTGGTCGACGGGGACCTGCCCCACCCGAAGCTGCCGATCGTGCCGGGCCACGAGATTGTCGGGATCGTCGACGCGCAGGGGAGCGGAGTGCGCGAACCGAGGGTGGGCGCCCGCGTCGGCGTACCGTGGCTCGGTCACACCTGCGGCCGATGCCGCTACTGTCTGGAGGGGCGTGAGAACCTTTGTGACCGGCCGCTGTTCACGGGCTATACCCGCGACGGCGGCTTCGCGACCCATGTCATCGCCGACGCCCGTTTCGCCTTCGCCATGCCCGGCTTCGCCGATCCAGTCGCCGCTGCGCCGCTGATGTGTGCCGGGCTGATCGGCTGGCGGTCACTTCGGACCGCCGGCGATGCCAGGCGGATCGGCCTGTATGGCTTCGGCGCCGCTGCTCACATCGTCGCGCAGGTCTGCCGTTGGCAGGGCCGTTCGGTCTTCGCGTTCACGCGCCCGGGGGACGAGGAAGCCGGCGCACATGCGCTATCGCTCGGCTGTGCGTGGGCCGGCGGATCGGATGAGGCTCCGCCGGAGGAACTGGATGCGGCGATCATCTTCGCCCCGGTCGGCGATCTGGTGCCCGCCGCGCTGAAGGCCGTGCGCAAAGGTGGCCGTGTGGTCTGCGGCGGCATCCATATGAGCGACATCCCGCAATTCCCCTACCGTCTCCTGTGGGAAGAGCGGAGCATCGTGTCGGTTGCCAACCTGACGCGCAACGATGCCACCGAGTTCCTGGCCATCGCGCCAATGGCGGGAGTCAGAACGACGACCACCACCTATCCGCTGACGGCGGCGAACGAAGCCCTGGCGGATCTTCGGGCCGGCCGGTTCCAGGGTGCCGCGGTCCTCGTGTGAAACGCGTGATGCGCCCAGGACGGACTGCTCAGTGCGGCCCGCCCGCCGTGCCCGGATTGAAGGACGGCGCGTCGCTTGCCGGAAAGGATTCGCGCCCCGCCTCGTCCAGCATGTCATCGATCCGGCGCTTCATCTCGGCGGCCTCTCGTGCCGCGACCGTCAGATCGTGAACGTGAACGTCCTCGCCGCCATTGCGCCGCATGATGTCGGTCGCCCGGCGCTCGTGATCCGCGTCGCGGGCATGGACCCACAGCAGCAATCCTCCGGCGGCAAGCTGTTCCTCAATGCGCTGCGAATACTCGCGCTCGATCGTCCGGTCGAACACACTGCCAAGCGAGCCAGCGATGTAGCCGGAAACCGTGGCGGCAGCGATCGCCGCAGCGAGCGTGCCGCCGGAGGCCAGCATGGCCCCGGCCGCGGCGACGGCACCGACATAGATGAGGATGCCCGCGACCATGCCTTCCGCATCGCCGACATCCTCCCTCGACACATAGGCGACGACCGGGACGGACGGGTTGTCCTCCAGGTCGCGCACCGACCTGTAACGATGGCCGAGTTGCTGTTCGACGGCCGCACGACTGGCGAGAAGGCTGAGTTCGGCCCGGTCGAACCCACCGCCGAGCAGGTCGTCGATCGCCGCCTGGAATTGCCTCCGGTCGTGGAACACGCCCACTGCCTCACGGACCGGCGTCACTTCGTTC
This sequence comes from Aurantimonas sp. A2-1-M11, assembly GCF_036549475.1. Classification (NCBI taxonomy): domain Bacteria; kingdom Pseudomonadati; phylum Pseudomonadota; class Alphaproteobacteria; order Hyphomicrobiales; family Aurantimonadaceae; genus Aurantimonas; species Aurantimonas sp. A2-1-M11. Next base: position 9,989 of record NZ_JAZHLI010000003.1, read on the forward strand.
ATCGCAAGACCTCCTCGATAGCCGGAGCCACCCCAACATCGGTCCGGAAATCGAATTCGACTTTCGGAAAGCACGATGTGTCGGTTCAATGTGTCGGAGCGTCCTTATGCGACCTGTCGGACGCACGGCACCCTAACGGCGCATCATGCCGGGCCCGAAACCGCCGCCCCGGCCTCCGCCCATTCCCATGCCCATGCCCATCGCCGGCAGGATGATCTCGTCCGCGACCGTCTTCTGCTCGTCATCGAGCTTGCCGTAGAGCGCGTCGACCGCGGCACTCACCTGCTTGACCTGCTCGAGCCGCGCTTCGAGATGGCTCTGCTGATATGCCAGCCGTTCGGGCAAGGGCTTGTTCAGGAAGGAGCCGTCCTCGACCTCGTCCATCATCGCGCGCATCATGTCGTTGTGGGTCTCGGCCGTCGAGCGGACGGTCGACGCCAGCCCCTCCCAGGCCGGCAACTGATCGTCGGTGATCTTCAGTTCCGTCTTGAGGAACGCCAGCCGCCCGTCGACGCGATCGAGCATGGCACCCGGGCCATATCCGGTCATCGGGCTGCCCATGGCCCCCCATCCGCCTCGCATCATCTGGTTCATGCCCCAGTGGGGCCACCAGCCGTCATCGTCCCGGTCCTGAGCCACCGCCGGCACCGCCACCGCGGTGGCGAGCGCTGCGGCAAGACATGCCGTCCGCCATGTGAAACGCGCCATGATCCATCCTCCCAAAGAACAAGTTCGTCGTGCACTCTCAACCTCACGGTTGAGACCGGCCTTGATCCCGATCAATGTCGCCGGCCAGATCGGATTTGGCCGGACGCACGGCATCCCGTCGGCAACCGTCCTGCACCCACAACCTTGCAGGCCAAGATGCGCAGCGTCGCGAACGGCTGGCGGAAGAACGCGGCGCATGGCCATGTCCTGGTGAAGGGCAGCGCGCCGCGTCACTCCGCCGGCGCCGCGTAGCGCCGCCAGATGGCCTTGCGGATGCGCCGGCGGCTTTCCTGCGGCGGCAGGGTCCGGTCGTCCTCGACTCGCTCGGCCTCCAGCGCCAGGTCCTCGTCCCGGATCACGTGCCGGAACCAGGCGGAATAGTCTCCGGCGCGCAGATGGTGCTCCCAGATCCGGTCATCGACCTCGGCCGCGATATCGACGAAACGATAGAGGTTCCTCGCGGGGCGGTTCAGCGCCTTGTGCGCGCCACAGAAGTAGAAGCTGCGATCCGCGCCGACATCGCCGACTGCATATTTGCCGCGGTGGCGTCTATGCGTCTGGAGCGGCGGTGCGACCTTGATGCAGGCCGGTGGATCGGCGGAACCCGGCTTCCAGTAGAGCACCTCGTCGGGTCCGCAGGCGGAAGGTCGATCCGGCACGTCCACCTTGAGGACCTTGGCCAGGCGGGCCAGCATGTCGCGCTCCGGATCGCCGACCAGGAGAACCACCTCGATCCGGCGCAGGATTTCGGGCGCCAGGGCGTGGGGATAGGCGGTGACAAGAATGGACGCCGGGGTCTCCGGCAGCACCTGCGACATCGTCTCGTCGGCATCCGCCGGCAGCACCTCATGAGCCTCGTCGATCAGCAGCCAATGGGGACGCCCGGTCCGCGAGCGCAGGCGCGCGATCTGCGCCAGGATTTCCGACACCAGCATCCGCCGTTCGCGCAGTTGCAGCGCCTGTATGTTGACGACGAGACTGACCGCATCGTCCCGCAGGAGCTTCAGCGCCTCGGCCGCCGGCGGCGGCGAGCGCAAGGTGCCAATGAACACCGCATGGTCCAGGTCGATGTAGTCGCCTTCCGGGTCGACGACGCAGAATTCGAACTGCCGCTCGGCCATGCGCTCCGTCAACGCCGTGGCGAGACTGGATTTGCCGATGCCCGACGCGCCCGCGATCAGCACGCAGCCGGCGGACGGCGCGAGGATGATGTCGGCTGCGTGCCGGTCGGTGCCCAGCAGGATCCCGCGCCGGCGGATCGGCGCAAGAGCCGCGTCCTCCGCGAGGATCCGGTCGACCAGTTCGACGACGCCGGCGCCGTGGTCCGATGCCAGATTGACATCCGCCGCCTCCTTGACCGATGGGACGGCATTGGAGACGGCAGCGCCGCAGCCACTCGCAGCCAGCAAGGCATGGTCGTTCTCGGCATCGCCGACGGCGACCACGTTGTGGGCCGACAGTTCCAGTTCCCGGAGTGCGGCCGCGAGCCCCGACGCCTTGTTGACCCCGGGCGGCAGGATCATGATCGCGCCCTTGTTGAAGACGATCTGCAGTTCCAGCCCGAGTTCGCGTATGGCTTCGAGGACTGCGCCCTGATGCGGCTCCCAGGTCGCGACGATGCCACGCCCGACGGAGATGGGCCCCACTCCGCGCTGGCGAAGCCTCTGCACGAAACGCGCGGGCGGTGGCAGCGCCAGCACCTGCTCCAGCCCCGTCCGGGGATCGAAGAGAAGCGCGCCGTTTTCCGCGACGACCCGGTCGAACATCGCGGTCTCCGGAAAGATCCGGACCAGATCGGGCAATTCGCGCCCGGTGACGAGGATCAGTCGCCGGCCGGAATCCCGCAGCCGCCTCAGCGCCTCGCAGGTCTCGGCCGTGACGACGCCGTCATGCGCCAGTGTGCCGTCATAATCGGTGGCGAGCGCGAGAAAGTACAAGGCGGCTCCTGGGACATGTCTGGCGGGCGTCCATTCGCCACGTTGCAGGCGGATGGTCCGGATATCTGACAGCCCCCGGCATCGTCGTGGTATCAGTCGTTGAGCGAGGCGAGCGCGGTACGGTTGCGCAGCACCACGTGGCGAGCCGACGGGAGAGCGATCAGCCGGTCACGCTCGAACTGCGACAAGGTCCGCGAGACGGTCTCGATGGTCAAGCCGAGATAATCGGCGATGTCCTGGCGGGTCATGGCAAGGTCGACGATCGTGTTGTCGACTTCCGTCCGCGCCATCTCCAGAAGGAAGGCGGCCAGCCTCTGTGCGGCCCCGCGGCGACCGAGCAGCAACGAATGGTGCTGCGCCCGCTCCAGGCACCGCATGGCATAGGAGAAGACCTGCGGCGCCATCGGCTCGCCGTGGCTGCCCGGCCCCTGCAGGCCGCGCCAACGATAGGCGATGACGGCGCAATCGGTGACGGCCTCGGCCGACAGTGTGTGCTCGGCAGACATTTCCAGCCCGAAGATTTCACCGGCGGCGTGGAAACCGTCGATCTGGCGCCGGCCGTCGCTGAGGAACTTGCAGGTGCGCACGACGCCGCTGACGACCTTGTAGAAGAACCGGACGTCATCGCCGTCCGCGTAGATCTCACTGTCGTGGGCATAGTTTCGGACTGTCCCGGTCAGGGCGACCCCGGTCCCATCGCCGCGTCCAGGCGTCGATTCCACCGTGCGTGGGGAGCTGCGTAAGCCAGCCTCATGGGCCGGAAATGCAGGGGCACACACTGTCGCGAGAGACGTCGTCATGGGAAGCTCCACCGTGCCGGGAAAGGTCTCTTTCGAGACTATTCGCGCACCACCGCAGGCGATATGCGGTTTGTCCCTCAGGGATATTACGTAGAGGAATTCTGCAAGACCGGCTTCGAGCCGGATCAGGGTGCCACCCCAGCCTCCTGCCCCAGTGGCAGCTCTATCCGGCACGACACCCCGCTCGGCTCATAGCTGATGTTCACTACAGCCCCGCTGAGGGTCAGGACGCGCTCGATCAGCGTGCTGCCGAAGCCCCGCCGGACGGGCTCTTCCACGGTAGGCCCGCCGCTTTCGACCCACTCGATCAGGACCTGCCGTCGGCCATCGCGCACGCCGAGATGCCAACCCAGATGCACGCGGCCCTCGGATATGCTCAGTGCACCGTATTTCACGGCGTTCGTGCCAAGTTCGTGAAGGACGAGACCGAGCGTGATGCCGATGCCGGGCTCCAGCGCGACATGCGGCCCGGTCATGGTGATCGCCGCGTTGTCCGGATAGCCGTAGGCCTGCAGTTCGGCGCTCGCCAGTTCAGCGAGTGACGCGCCTGCCCAGCCGCTGTCCAGAAGCAGGCGGTGCGTCTGCGCGACTGCTCCGACCCGCTGCCTGAGCACGCGCTTGTAGTCTTCCACCGACATCGTCGTTCCGCTCATGGAGATGATCGAATTGATCAGCGTGAGCATGTTCTTCATGCGATGGTTCAACTCGGAAGTCACGAGTTGGCGCAATTCGTCGGACTTCCGGCGCTCGGTGATATCGAAGGTGACGCCCACGACGGTTCGGGCCTGGCCGTCTTCATCGAACAGGACCTCGCCCTTGACCAGGACCCAGCCGAGCGAGCCATCCGGATGGGTGACCTGCAGTTCGATCTCGAACTCCCCTCCCTTCCCCACTGCCTTGGCGAGCGCGTTCGCAAGAGGCATGAGATCGTCCCGCTGAAGGTCCCTCATCGCCATGATGCGCCCTGGCTGCAGCGCCCAGAGCCGCCGGGTGATCGGATCGGCATGAAGACTGCCGCTCCCAAGCCGCCACTCCCAGCTTCCCATGCGGCCGGCTTTCAGCGTCAGCCGCAGGCGTCGTCCGGTTTCCTCCAGTTCACGAGTGCGACGCGCCCACGCCGCTTCGCGCTGTCTGCGGACGGTCACGTCGCGGATGACCGCGGTCAGGATCGGCGCTTCGCCGACGATCTCGCGTGACAGGGTCGCCTCGAGCGGAAATTCTTCGCCGTTCTTGCGCAGTCCGCTGACAGCTCTCCGGTGCCCCATCAACCGGGTCCCGGAGGGGGGGTCGCGAGCAAATCTCTCGACGTCCTGCCCATGCGTGTGCCGGAACCTTTCCGGCAGCAGCATGTCGATCCGGTTGCCGACCACCTCGCCGGCCGCATACCCGAAGATTTCTTCGGCAGCGCGGTTGAACACCACGACCCGGCCTGCGGCATCCGTGCTGATGATGCCATCGCCGACCAGGTTCAGGATATCGGATGCGGAGGGCGAAAACCTGACGGTCTGCGTGTCCGGACCATCAGAAAGCGATCCGGCGGCCCCCGCTGCCGGCAATTTGGAAACTGGCGTTTCGGCCGAACCGCGCGCCAACGGATCGAGCGTCTGCGTATGAATGACCATGTCGCTTCGCTCCCCATTTCAAAGTCCGGATCCGCGCCGCAGCGCAGCTCCACTGACGCCTGCAAGTCCGATCGACCCTCCCTGCGCACGGCATTTGGCATGGACCACGCGAACCGCTCTCATGCACCGGCCCGACCTGGCAAACCGGAAGCGAGCCGAGTCGGCGACAACGCAGCCGGCCGCCGGAGAACGTTGACGCCGCTGAACTCAACCCGGGTTCGACGTGCGTGGACGAATTGTCCACGCCTCGCCAGTTGCGGGCATCCGCAGCGTAACCCTGAACGCAGCCTGTGGGTTGATCGAGATCAATGAGACTTGGCGGGGTCGGAGGATGATCCGGAGTGAACCGCCCGGCGCGCAAATTCGCCGGCCACTCGAAGGAAGCTCACATGGCCCTCTTCCGCACCGCGAATGTCGGCACCTCGGATCGCGTCATTCGCATCGTTCTGGCCGCGATCGCCGCGATTGCGGCCTATGCCTATCTGGCTGCCCCCTGGTCGTATCTCGCCTATGCGGTAGCCCTGATCCTCTTGGTCACCGCTGTCGTCCGGTTCTGCCCGGCCTATGCGCTCTTCGGTGCCAGCACCTGTGGATCACCTCGCTCGCCCCACGCGCGCTAGGCGCCCAAAGCGCCCTTTAATTGTCGAGGCGGCGCCATGACGGAGCTCGGTGGCAGGCCAAGGCATGCAGCCGAGTCCGGTGCTGGTGTTGACCCCATGTCCCATGACCCGGTGTTCGTCATGCACGACGTCACGAAGGTCTACCGGACCGGCGGCGCCGAGGTGTGGGCCCTGCGTGGGGTCAGTGCCGAACTTGCCGCCGGCGAGGTGGTGGTCATGCTTGGCCCTTCCGGGTCGGGCAAGTCGACGCTCCTCAACATCATGGGCGGGCTCGACCGGGTGAGCGGCGGCCGCGTCAGCTTCCAGGGCAAGGACCTGACCGACGCGAGCGACCGTGACCTGACCCTCTACCGGCGCAACCATGTCGGCTTCGTCTTCCAGTTCTACAATCTCGTTCCCAGCCTGACCGCGCGCGAGAACGTCGCGCTGGTGACCGAGATCGCACGCAATCCCATGACCCCGTCCGAGGCGCTGGAACTCGTCGGGCTGACCGCGCGCCAGGATCATTTCCCCGCGCAATTGTCGGGCGGCGAACAGCAGCGCGTCGCCATCGCCCGGGCGATCGCCAAGCAGCCAGAGGTGCTGCTGTGCGACGAACCCACCGGCGCGCTGGACTCCGGGACCGGCATCATGGTGCTCGAGGCGCTGACGACGATCAACCGGACGCTCGGCACGACCACCGCCATCATCACCCACAACGCCGGAATCCAGGCAATCGCGCACCGCGTCTTCCAGTTCGTCGACGGGAGGATCGAGAGCACGCACGGCAACGAGACGCGCCTAGCCCCCAGCCAGGTGACCTGGTGAGCGCGCTCGACCGCAAGCTCCTGCGCGATCTCACCCGTCTCTGGGCGCAGAGCCTGGCGGTCGCCCTGGTCATGGCCTGCGGCGTCATGACGATCATCATCGCCGTCGGTGCGCACCAGTCCCTGCTCTTGACGCGCGAAGCCTATTACGAGCGCTACCGCTTCGCCCATGTGGTGGCGGAAGCCAACCGTGCGCCGTTGTCTCTCGGCATGGCGATTTCGCAGATCCCGGGCGTCGCGGCCTTCGAGATGCGGATCAGCCGCCGGGTGCTGCTCGACCTGCCGCAGATGCGCGAGCCGGCATCCGGTCAGGTGATCTCGCTTACCCCCCGCCGAGAACCGCAGGTCAATCGCCTGCTCGTGCGCCGGGGCAGGCTGCCCGAGGCCGGCCGCGCCGCCGAAGTCGCCGTCAACGAGGACTTTGCCAAGGCGCACGAACTGCGGATCGGCGACAGTTTTTCGGCGATCCTCAACGGGCGCAAGGAGCGGGTGCGGATCACCGGGACCGTCCTGTCCCCAGAGTTCATCTATACGATCGGGCCCGGCGACATGGTGCCCGACCCGCGCCGCTTCGCCATCCTGTACATGTCCGAGGACGTGCTGGCTCCGGTGTTCGACCGCAAGGACTCGTTCAACAATCTGGTGTTGCGGCTGATGCCCGGCGCCAGCGAGCCGGCGGTGCTGATGGCGGTCGACCGGCTGCTCGAACCTTATGGTGGCATGGCAGCCTACGGTCGCAAGCATCAGATGTCGCACGCATTTCTCGATGCCGAGCTGATCCAGCTGGCAGCCATGGCGCGGATCATCCCGCCGATCTTTCTTTTCGTTTCCGCCTTCCTCATCAACATCGTGCTGACACGGCTGGTGGCGCTCGAGCGCGAACAGATCGGCCTGTTGAAGGCCCTCGGCTATCTCGACCGCACGATCGCCTGGCACTACGCCAAGCTGGTCATCGCCATCTCGGCGGTCGGCATCGCGATCGGCGCCGGGGCGGGAACCTAGCTCGGGCGCGGGATGGCCCGCCTCTATGGCGAGTTCTTCTCCTTCCCCTTCCTGGTGTTCCAGTCGAGCCCCGGCCTCTACGTGATCGCCGCGGGCGTCTCACTGGCCGCGGCGCTGGCCGGCGCGATGAAGGCGCTCCTGTCCGTCCTGGCGCTCGATCCTGCGGTGTCGATGCGCCCTCCGGCGCCGGCGCGCTTCGGCCGGTCGGGTCTGGCCCGTCTCGGACTGTCGCGGCTGTTCTCCAAGCTCACCATCATGGCGTTCCGTCAGCTCCTGCACCAGCCCGTCCGGGCGGCGCTGACGTGCCTGGGGATCGCCCTCGGCGTCGGGCTGCTGGTCACGGCGCTGTTCACCCGTGACTCGGTCGATTTCATGGTCGAGACCGTCTTCTACCGGGCCGACCGGCAGCATGCGAGCATTGCCTTCGGCGAGACGGCGCAGCCCTCCGTCATGTCGGCGGTACGCCATCTTCCCGGCGTCCTTGCCTCCGAGCCGTTTCTCAACGTGCCGGTCATCCTCAGCAAGGGCAACCAGTCCCGGCGCCTCGCCATCACCGGGAAACCACCCGCAACCACGCTGTCGCGGGTGCTCGATGCCGAATTCGATCCCATGGTCCTGCCATCCGAAGGCGTCGTCATTTCCGAACGCGTCGCAAAGGTTCTCGGCCTGACACGGGGCGAAACGGCGAATGTGGAGGTTCTCACCGGACGGCGCATTGCGACGACCGTGCGGATCAGCGCCGTCATCCAGAGCTTCCTGGGACTAATAAGGTAGGCAGACGTATTGACTCGCCCAAGCTTCCAACCAAGAATACGGGTTTGACTTGCTATGCTCCGGAGAACCGCCATGGACAGGTTCATCGTTGATGCGAACATCGCGCGTTTCGAAACACGTCTGGCTTGCGAGACTGATCCTTCCCGCAGAGACACACTCATGCGGCTGATCGCCGAGGAAAAAGAGCGCCTCAATGCTCTTCTGACGAGGAACGGCTAATTCGTTCCAGCGCTGATCGACGAAGGCCCGGTGCAGGGGTGGCCGAATTCCGGCACTCGTGGTGCGTTCGATAAGCACCAGAATCGTGGGCTGTCGCCAGAATAGCGAAACGTCTCAACCGCCGCTCTGTCGTCCGCGATTGCAGCCGCGAAACGCCGGGACACGGGCTGGCGCTAGACCGACAGTCCGACTCCGTCGCGGGCATCAATGGACTGGTAAGCCCGCGTCACGTCCGAGATATAGTCGCGGCTGATCGGCACCCCGTCGCGTTCGCGGCCGATCTGGATCTGAACGACGTTACCCGAACCGTACATGAAGACGCACTCGCATGCCGAGAGATAGAACTCCCACATCCGGGCGAATCGCTCATCGTAGAGCTTCACCACCTCCGCACGGTTTGCGGCAAACCGACGCCGCCATTCCCGCAGCGTGAACCCGTAGTGCTTCCGCCATACCTCAACGTCGAGGACCCACAGGCCGGAGAGTTCGATCGCCGCGGTGATTTCCGAAAGCGACGGGCTGTAGCCGCCCGGAAAGATGTACTTGCGGATAAACGGCCCGGTAATGCCCGGCGGCGACTTGGTGCTGATCGAGTGGATCAGTGCGACGCCATTGGGCAGCAACCGGTCCCGTACCGTTCGAAAATACTCGGCGAGATGATGCGCGCCGACATGCTCGAGCATGCCGACGGACACGATCCGATCGAACTTCTCGTCGATCTCGCGATAGTCCCGGACCTCGAACCGAACGCGATCGGCGAGGCCCATCGCCTGCGCACGGGCCGTGGCGACCCTCGCCTGGTCCGGTGATAACGTAACGCCCAGCACCTCGACCCCGGCCACCCGAGCCATGTAGAGCGCAAGCCCACCCCAGCCGCAGCCGATGTCGAGGACGCGCTGACCCTCGGCGAGATTCAGTTTTGCGGTCACATGGCGCATCTTCGCGGTCTGGGCCTCTTCCAGCGTCTCGTCGCCGGTCGGGAAATAGGCGCAGGAGTATTGCGTGGCGTCGTCCAGAAACAGTCGGTACAGCGCGTCGCCCAGCTGGTAGTGGTGCTTGACGTTGGCTCGGGAGCGAGAGACCGGGTTGTGCTGGTGAAGACGCTTGGCGCGCCGCGCCACCGCACGCCAGAACGCCTGCCCGGCACTGAGATCGAAACTGCGCTTGTTGGCGAAGAAGACTTCGAGAAAGTCGTGGACGTCGCCCTCTTCGACAGTGAGCGCCCCGTCCATGTAGGCCTCGGCCGCTTTCAGTTCGGGATTGAAGGCGATCTTCCAGTCATAGGCCGGATCGTTGATGCGGATCGTCGCCACCGGGCCGGGCTCCGTCCCGCCGAACGTCTCCACCTCATTGCGCGGTCCTATGACCGTAAGGCGCCCCTTGCGAACGGCTCTTCGCAACAACAGCGGGAGAATCTTCATCCACCGACTCCCGTAATGCCGCTGCCGGCGAGTAGAGTGCTATGGATATATAAATGTTTGACCGATGCCGTTGGCAACAGGATGCACCTCCACGATGATGCGTTTGCTCACGGTAGCGGCATCCGGTGGATCCGGGCTCTCACTCGTTCATCCACCGCTTCAGGACAATCGAGGCGTTGACGCCGCCGAAGCCGAACGCGTTGGACAGTGCGATCCGGGCGTCGGCCGGGCGCGTCGTCGGGCCGATCAGATCGAGCCCATCGGCCATTTCGTCGGGGTCCGTGAGGTTCAGGTTGGGAGGAAGACGGCCGTCCCTCAACGCCAGGAGCGTGACGATGGCTTCGAACACACCGGCCGCCCCCAGGAGATGGCCGCTGGCGGACTTGGTTGACGAGATCGCAGGCCTATTGTTCGTCCCGAACACCGCCTTGATGGCTGCAAGCTCGCTGGCGTCGCCGATTTGCGTCGAGGTCGCGTGTGCGTTGATGTAGTCGACGTCCTCCGGCGGCAGGCGCGCCATGGCCAGGGCCAGGCGCATGGCTCGCTGGGCACCGTCGCCGTCGGACCGCGCGGCGGTGGGGTGATGCGCGTCTGCCGTGGTCGCATAGCCGATGAGTTCGCCGAGCGGCATCGCCCCGCGATCGCGGGCGTGCTCGAGGCTTTCCAGGACGACCATGCCGGCGCCTTCTCCCATCACGAAGCCGTCCCGGGCGCGATCGAAAGGCCGCGAGGCGAGCTCGGGGCGGTCGTTGAACCCTGTCGACAAGGCCCGAGCGGCACCGAAACTGCCGAGCGTCACACGATTGATGCAGGCCTCGGCGCCGCCGCAGACGACGACGTCGGCTTCCCCGCTCCGGATCAGTCGCATCCCGTCGCCGATAGCCTGGACACTGGCGGCGCAGGCCGTCACCGGAGCCCCCAACGGCCCCTTGAACCCATACTGGATCGAGATCTGGCCGGCGGCGAGATTGACGAGAAAGGATGACACCGTGAACGGCGACAGACGCCTCGCCCCCCGAGTCTGAACCGTCGTCACAGCATCCAGCATGCTGTGAAATCCGCCGATGCCCGATGCCACGATGGTTGCGGTGCGATTCTTGCCGCGTTCGTCCGGACACCAATTCGCTTGAGCGATCGCCTGACGAGCGGCCTCGAGCGCGAAGTGGATGAACCGATCCATCTTCTTGCGTTCCTTGAACGGGACCAATCCCTCGATGTCGAAGCCAGACGCATCCTCCGCTCGGTTCGGCACGACCGCAGCGATCTTCGATGCGACGTCAGGCACAGCCGCGTCAGGGAGACGACGGATGCCGGATTGCTGGGACACGAGGCGTTCCCAGGCCTGCTCCGCGCCAACGCCCAGGGGCGAGACGACCCCCATGCCGGTGACGACGATACGTTTCGGATTTTCGGAAAACATGAGCACACCCGAGTGGCGGACCGCGGGCGAGCGATCCACCATCGTATCCGGAGGAAAAATCGGCGGAAGGCGACGCGCTTCCGCGGCCCCGCCCTCATAGAGCAAGCCGGCCGCTTTGGCACCCGCGATTGCCGTCCAGAAGGGAGACGCCAATAGCGTCCTCGCGCCCGCGCCCCCAAGCATCCGGATTTCCTCGACCTGTGCATCGCCCTCACCGGCCGGGTGCCTCTGGCAGGACCCTTTCTCGACGCAGAACGACGCGCCAGCCTGGTACCACTGTCGCCGCAAGGACAGGAGATCGGCGGACAGCAAGGCGTTGCGATCGCGGCCACCCATGCCGCGCTCGATCCGCAGGAGCTGTGAGTAGAGTCGACGTCGCCGGCCTTCAAAGCCGCGACCTCGGCGACGCGCAGTCCTGCGCATAGACGACCGACAGGGCCGCCTGATGCCTCAGGCAGACCGTTGCGCCCAGCAGGCGCCGCACGTTGTTCGGGTGCGCCGCCCAAGTGTTCACACGTTGAGCAACGGTGGTATGGCAAGGACATCAACTGGGGCGTTCCGAAGCACCTGTTCCGTAACGCTGCCGAGGAGCAATTTTCCGATTCCAGTCCGTCCGTAGGTTGAAAGCACGATCAGGTCGGCGCGTTCTGCTCGCGTCGTCTCCAGGATCTCGTACGGGGCCGGGGACGCTTCGTAGCGGACCAATGGTGAAACTCCGCCGAGCTTTATATTTTCCAGAAAATCTGAAAGCAGACGCGATGCGTTCTTCTTCTCCTCAGAACGATGGAATTCCCGCTCATCCTTCGCCAGGGAATGGTTGAAGGCCAGCCGCAGTGCCGGCGCATCGAAGACATAGAGCAATGTCGTCTGCGCGCCGTCGGACAAGCGGAGTCTGGGATATCGCTGAAGTGCGTTCCCGGAACCCTCCGACAGATCGGTCGTCAGCATGATGTGGTGGTAGGATCCCACTGGGGGAGCGTTGACCATCAGCACGGGGCATTGAACCGAGCGGATCGTGCGCTCGGCCGTGGTGCCGACGAACACGTCGAGCAGAGCCTTGCGTCGATGCCGGCCGATGACGAGGATGTCCGGTGCCTCCTCCTCGGCGGCGCGCGCAATGCCGGCGAAGGGATCGGCCAGCACGACACGGGTCTCGCAGTCGACCGCATCGACAGTCTGTACCGTCGTCCGCAATTCCCGAAGCAGCGCGGAAGCCGCGTCGCGCTCGCTGTCGACGATGCGCTTCGGCTGGTCGTCATCCACGACATGGACGATCGACAGCGAGGCGCTGAACTGACGCGCAAGCAACGTCGCGCGCCGGAGCGCACGATCCGACCGCTCGGAGAAGTCCGTGGCCAGCAAGATCTTCTTCATCCGGTGTCCTCGGTCGCGGCGCCCATGGTGGCCTCCCATTCAGCCATGCCGGCTCACTCAAACATGGCAGAACGACACTGCGTTTGATCGAAATCATCGGGACCGTGCCGGACTCCGGTATTCTCCGTCAAACGGCACCAACCAGGCGTTCCCATGACACGCGATCAGTATCAGACGGTGAAGGAAATCGCCGATTGCCTGAAGGTCAGCGAAACGACGGTCCGCGGCTGGATCAAGGGTGGAGAACTGCGCGCGATCGAGATCGGCAAGGGGTGGCGCATCCCCGACCGCGACCCCGACACGTTTCTCTGCAGCCATGCGACCCCCTCGCGAGTGGTCCCCGGATCCGATCACGGTTCTGAAACCGGTCGCGAGAGAGGCGCATGAGCGACGTCGTGGGTCATTCGCCCTTCGCCGAGGTCGCGGTTCTTCTCGTCATGGCCGCGGCCATCGGCCTGTTCGGCATCATGCTGCGGCAGCCGCTCATCGTCAGCTTCATTGCCGTCGGCATGATCGCGGGGCCGTCGGCTCTCGATGTCGTGCGATCGGACGAGCAGATCAGCCTTTTGTCGGAGCTCGGCATCGCCGTGCTCCTGTTCCTGGTCGGCATCAAGCTCGACGTGAAGCTCATCCGCTCTCTCGGCGCGGTATCGCTCCTGACAGGGCTCGGCCAAGTCGCCTTCACCTCGATCTTCGGATACATCATCGGCCTTGCCCTCGGCCTCGGTCACGTCACGAGCCTTTACGTCGCCGTGGCGCTGACGTTCTCCTCGACGATCATCATCGTGAAGCTTCTGTCGGACAAGCGCGAGATCGACAGCCTGCACGGGCAGATCGCGCTCGGCTTCCTGATCGTGCAGGATCTCGTCGTCGTGCTGGCGATGATCGTGCTGTCGGCCATCGGCATCGGTGCGGCGACGGAAGCCGGCGGCCATGGCGGCGGGTCGGTCTTCTCGGTGCTCGCGTCGGGCCTCGCCATGGTGGCGCTTGTGGTGCTGTTCGTGCGCTACATCGCCAATCCGCTGACCGAGCGCCTTGCCCGTGCGCCCGAACTGCTGGTGATCTTCGCGATCGCGATGGCGGCCATATTTGCAGCCATTGGCGACCTGGTCGGTCTGGGCAAGGAGGTAGGCGGTCTGCTGGCCGGCGTTGCGCTCGCCTCGACACCCTATCGCGAAACCATAGCGGCCCGGCTCGCGCCCCTGCGCGACTTCCTGCTCCTCTTCTTCTTCATCGCGCTCGGCTCGACGCTGGATCTATCGCTGCTTGGCACACATGTCACCGGCGCCATCGTCTTCTCGGCCTTCGTGCTCGTCGGCAATCCGTTGATCGTGCTCGCGATCATGGGGGCGCTGGGTTATCGAAAGCGGACGGGCTTCCTCGCCGGTCTGACCGTCGCACAGATCAGCGAGTTCTCCCTGATCTTCGTGGCGATGGGTGTCGCGCTCGGGCATGTGCAGGAGGACGCGCTCGGCCTCGTCACCATGGTGGGCCTCGTGACCATCGCGGCCTCCACCTACATGATCACCTACTCGCACCAGCTCTATGCGGTCTTCGAGCCCGCCCTGGGCGTCTTAGAGCGCAGGGGCACCCCACGCGAGCCCACGGGGGCCGGGGTCCATCACGAGGACGGATACAAGGTCCTCGTCTTCGGGCTCGGGCGCTTCGGCACGGCTATCGGGCTGCGGCTGCAGAAGCGCGGGGTCCGTGTGCTGGGGACGGACTTCAATCCGCTGGCCGTGCGGCGCTGGCGCAAGCTGGGTCTTGATGCGCGGTTCGGCGACGCGACAGATCCGGAGTTCGTCGCCGAACTGCCCCTGGCCCATGCCGAATGGGTCGTCTCCACGGTGCCGATCCTTCCACCGGGGCTCAGCCACGAGGACACGCGCAGCACGCTGATCCAGTTGATCCGCACCTCCGGCTTCCGTGGCCGGATTGCCGTTGCGTCGCACCACCCGCGGGACACCGAGGAGTTGTTCGCCTCCGGCGCGGACCTTGTGCTGGAGCCGTTCCAGGATGCGGCCGACCGCGCGGTCGACCTGCTCTGCGGTGCACCGGAGGAAGAACGCACCGAGATCCCCTCCATCGAGACGGAAGTTCGGCAGGCGCCCTGACCGGTTGGCTTCCCATCCTTCAGAAAGACAAGGCGGCGAGAGACACATGCAGGCAGATCGAGACGATAACGCCAGTCACGCACACGCCTTGCCGGTGGCTGAGGTGTTGCGAGAGCTCGCGGCAGAGGCCGGCGGATTGAGCGTGCAGGAGGCGGTGCGCCGGCTGGCTGCGCACGGACCGAACCAGTTGCCCGAGCCGCCAAAGCGCAGCCCGGTCCTGCGGTTTCTGTCGCATTTCCGCAATGTGCTGATTTATGTACTTCTCGCCGCGGCGGTCGTCACTGCGGCGCTCGCTCACTGGGTGGACACGGGCGTGATCCTCGCCGTTGTCATCGTCAACGCGGTCATCGGCTTCCTGCAGGAAGGACGGGCCGAGGAGGCGATGGAGGCGATCCGCGGGATGCTGGCGCCGCGCACCGCAGTATTGCGCGACGGGCGCCGGGTCAGCGTCGACGCTGCCGAACTGGCGCCCGGCGACATCGTCCTGATCGAGGCGGGCGACCGGGTACCGGCCGATCTGCGGTTGATCGCGGCACGCGGATTGAAGGCCGAGGAGGCGATCCTGACGGGCGAGTCCGTGCCCGTCGACAAGGGCACGGCCCCGGTGAGCGAGGACGCCGCCCTCGGCGACCGGACGTCGATGCTCTTCTCGGGGACGCTGATCGCCGCCGGTGCCGGGCGCGGTGTGGTCGCCGCCACCGGGCCGGACACCCAGATCGGCCGGATCAGCGGGATGCTCGCCCGTGTCGAGACGCTGACGACCCCGCTCGTCGTCCAGATGGACCGCTTCGCCCGCTGGCTGACCGTCTTCATCCTGATCCTGGCCGGAGCACTTCTGGCCTACGGTTATTTCGTCGGCCACCTGCCGTTCTCCGAGCTCTTCATGGCCGTGGTCGGGCTCTCCGTCGCCGCGATCCCCGAAGGGCTTCCGGCGGTGCTGACAATCACGCTCGCTGTCGGCGTGCAGGCCATGGCCCGGCGCAACGCCATCGTCCGCCGCCTACCCGCGATCGAGACGCTGGGCTCGGTCTCCGTGATCTGCTCGGACAAGACCGGGACTCTCACCCGCAACGAGATGATCGCGGCTTCACTGGCCGCGTCAGAGCATGTCTATTCCGTGGGTGGCAGCGGCTACGCCCCCGAAGGGGCCGTGCGCTGGTGCGACGCCGATGCCCACCCAGATGAGCATGCCGTTCTGATGGAATTCGCACGCGCCGCCGGGCTGTGTAACGACGCGGTGCTGCACGCCGCAGAGGACGGATGGCGCGTGGAGGGAGACCCGATGGAGGGCGCCCTGATCGCGCTCGCCGGCAAGATCACCCGCGCCGGCCCCGAACCCTTCCGCGCATGGAGCCGCAAGGATGTGATCCCCTTCGACGCCGCACATCGATATATGGCCACGCTACATCATGACCGCGAGGGGCACGGCTTCATCCACGTCAAGGGCGCGCCCGAGGCGGTGCTGGCGCTCTGCGCAGACCAGCGCGCCGGCGACGGCGCGACGGAACCACTCGACGCCCACCACTGGCAGCAAACGGTGGAGGAACTCGCCGGCGAGGGGCAACGGGTGATTGCGGTCGCTGCGCGGGCCGTCGCGCCAGAGCAAGCGTCCCTGACCAGCACCGATATCGACGGACAGCTCACCCTGATCGGCCTGATCGGCCTGATCGACCCGCCGCGCGCCGAGGCGATTGCGGCGGTGGCCGAATGTCACGCCGCCGGAATCCGGGTGAAGATGATCACCGGCGACCATGCGGCGACCGCGCGCGCCATCGCCGGCATGATCGGGCTGAAGAACCACGACCGTGTTCTGACCGGCGCGGATCTGGACATGATGGACGACACGGTCCTCGCCGACGCGGCCGTGGAGACGGACATTTTCGCGCGCACCTCGCCGGCGCACAAGCTGCGCCTCGTCACCGCCCTGCAATCCCGCGGACTGACCGTCGCCATGACCGGGGATGGGGTGAACGATGCGCCCGCGCTCAAGCGCGCCGACGCGGGGATCGCCATGGGCCAGAAGGGCAGCGAAGCCGCGAAGGAAGCCGCCGAATTCGTCCTGGCCGACGACAATTTCGCCTCCATCGCCGCCGCCGTGCGCGAGGGACGCACCGTCTACGACAACATCAAGAAGGTGATCAGTTGGACCCTGCCCACCAATGGAGGCGAGGCGATGACCATCGTGCTGGCGCTCGCGATCGGCACTGCGCTGCCGATCACACCGGTACAGATTCTCTGGACCAACATGATCACCGCGGTCACGCTTGGGATCGCGCTTGCGTTCGAGCCGGCAGAGGCCAGCACAATGCGCCGCCCGCCGCGCCCGCGCGGAGAGCCGCTGCTCGATGGTCACCTGCTCTGGCACATTGTGCTGGTGTCCGTGCTGTTTCTTGCGGGAATTTACGGCGTCTTTCTGTACGCACTCGACCGAGGCTATCCGGAGGCCCAGGCACAGACCATGGCGCTCAACACCTTGGTAGTGTTGAAAATCTTCCACCTGTTCTTCATTCGGAACATCCACGGCACCTCGCTCTCGTGGGCGGCGGTGAAGGGCACGCCCGTGGTCTGGATCTGCGTGATCACGGTAACACTGGCGCAGTTCGGCATCACATATCTGCCGCCGCTGCAGATCGCCTTCGGCACGCAAAGCGTGCCCCTCCTCGACGGCCTGCTCATCGTCGCCATCGGCGCCGTCTTCTTCGCGCTGATCGAGACGGAAAAGCAGATGCGTCTGGCCTTCCGCCACCCACTCTCCGAACGCAGCAGCCTGAATAGATGATCACGTCGATGCGGCCAGAAGGCTATTGGTCCGCTACCGGCCCGTTCCCGCAATCAGCAAGGAATCCCCATGTCCGCCAGCAAGCTCTTCATCGTGCAGCAATTCGTCAAGCAGGGTCGCCGCCTCGCCAACGGGCAGACCATGCAGTTCAAGACCGCCGAGGAGGCGCGTCTGCGGGCCGACCGCGACGGTGCGCGGCTGGGCAACGTCGTGGGCGTCGTCGCGGTGGAGCAGACCGTGGATGTCGAGACCGGCGAGGTCCTGGAAGAGCCGGTGGTTCTCGTGCGCCACGGCGAGGTGCCGGCGGAAGTCGCCGGAGACTAGCTGCGCATTCGCCTCACGCGGGCGTCGGCGACACGCCCCCGCGCTCAATCCCTCCAGACGGAGGGAAACAGCAGGATCAGCACCGTCACCAGTTCGAGGCGACCGAGCAGCATGTTGATCGAGAGGATCCACAGCGCGGGATCGGGCAGGCTGCCGAAATTGCCGGCCGGGCCGATGATCTGGCCGAAGGCCGGGCCGACATTGGAAACCGTCGCCAGCGAGCCGGTGAAGGCGGTGGTGAGGTCCAGCCCGCACATGGACAGGGCCACGGTGCCGGTCAGCAGCGTCCCGAAGAACAGGAAGAAGAAGATCGTGACGGTCTGCAGCACGTCGTCCGAGATGATCTGGTTGCCGTAGCGCAGGCGCTGCACTGCATGGGGCCGCACAAGACGACGCAGGCTGGAGCGCACCAGTAAAAACAGGATGACCAGCCGGTTGGCCTTCACGCCGCCCGAGGTCGACCCGGCGCAGCCGCCGATGAACATGGCCATGAAGATGATGCCGATCGCCGCATTCGACCAGAGGGTGTAATCCTCCGATGCGTAGCCGGTGGTCGTGATCACCGAGACGAGATTGAAGGTCGACGACACCAGCGCCTCGCCGAAGGGCGTGTCGTTGATGACGCGCCGACTGGCGGCGAGCGTCAGGCTCAACACCGCGCAGATGACCAGGAACACGACGATCTGCGGATCGCGCCAACGCTGGAATCGGCGCGGCAGGAAGGCGCGGATGTAGATGACGAAGGGCAGCGCGCCGAGGATCATGAAGATCGTCCCGGCGATCAGGACCGCGTCGCTGTCGAAATAGCCCATCGACGCGTCATGGGTCGAAAAGCCCCCGGTGGCGACCGTCGTCATGGCATGGTTGACCGCGTCGAAGGCGCTCATCCCCAGCATGACATAGGTCGTCATGCAGGCGATCGTCAGGACCATATACGCGCCGAGCAGTCCTGCTGCGAGCTGGCTGACCCGCGGCAGCACCTTGTCCGAGCGATCGGAGTTTTCCATCTGGAACAGCGTCAGGCCGCCAACGCCCAGCGACGGCAGGATCAGGATCGCCATCCCAATGATGCCGATGCCGCCCATCCACTGCATCAGCGAGCGCCACATCAGCAGTCCGCGCGGCAGGACGTCCAGGCCGGATATTACCGTGCCGCCCGTCGTGGTGAGCCCCGACATCGCCTCGAAAAAGGCGGCGGCAAACGTCAGGTTCAGCGACGAGAAATACAGCGGCAGCGATGCGACGGCAGGCGCGAAGACCCAGATCGTCGTGACCAGCAGGAAGCCGTATCGCCGGCTCAGCCGGGTCTGCCGGCTTGTTCGGGTCGCGGTCGCCACAAGACTGCAGAACGCACCGACCAGGAAGGCCGAGCCAACGAACACCTGCCAGTCGTCGTTCTCGTCGGCGAGATCGACGAGGGCCGGCACGAGCATTGCAGCCGCCACAGCCAGCCCGAAGATCGCCGCGACATGGAAGATGGACTGAAGAATGCGGCTCCCCCAAGCAGCTTGCGGCCATCCGATCCGGCTGCCGACCGATTAGATGGTCTATCCAAGCCGCCGGGATTGAGCAATCGGGCGACGGACGCGAGCCCTCGCATCCCGTTCGGGGCTGGCACGCTGCATCTCCGTCCGATGGCGAACGGTTCCGCCGAGCTGTTCCAGACGCGCCGCGGCACCGCGCCCCCTTGCTTCTGCCGCCACAAAAGCCGAAACCAGCCTATTCCCAAAAAGGACAGAACCCATGGCGTTGCCACGCATGACCGCCGAGAGCCGCGCGCTGCTCGTCCAGCTGAAACGCGAGCCGGTCGACCTCCCCGCAACCGGTCTCATCCCGGACCTCAAGCAACTCGGCTTCATCGAGCATCGTGACGCCAAATGGCGCCCGACGCGCACCGGCAAGGACTATCTGAAGGCCAAGCGCTGACGGTCATCCCGTCACGGGGGCGCGCCCGACCGGGACTCCCCGTGACGGGCACCCCGTGGCGCGCCGTTCCCGCCCGCCGGACACAGGCCTCTTCCGGTGACGACTTGTCTTGGCGCGCGCAGAACGCATCTAGGAATCATGACCCTCGAGACTGACACTCCCGAAGTCCACGCGATCCTCGAACGGATCCGGACGTCTGTGGACGCACTGAACGATGCGCTCGGCGAGGCTGAGACCGCTGGCCTGCGCATCGATGTCAGGCTGACGGAGACGCCCCCGACCAGGATCGTCGCGGCGCTGGCTGCGTATGAGGAAGGCCGCCGTCCCTGCGACCTCAACTCGGCCAACGACGGCTGAGCGATCGCGGCGTGCCGCAAGGACGCCTGTCGTGCCTCACGCGAAGTTGCGCCGTGCGCGCTTTCCTCCGCCCTCGTCCCGGCCGATCCTGTCGGCCTGACGAAAGGAGCGCGCGATGCGACGATTCACGATCTGGGCCGCTGCGGCGGCCATTGCCCTGGCCATGAGCGCCGGGCCGGCGGCGGCCGACGACGCCAGCGACATTCGCTCCGTGATCGGTGCCCAGCTCGATGCGTTCCGTGCCGGTGACGGCGCCACGGCCTATTCCCACGCGGCGCCGAACGTGCGGGCGATCTTCCCCTCGCCGCAATCCTTCATGGAAATGGTCCGGCAGGGCTACGATCCGGTCTACCGGGCCGAGAGCGCCGTGTTCGGCGATTTGCGACCCGAGGGTCCGGGCTTTTTTCGCCAGGAGGTGAACCTCACCGATTCGCGCGGACGGAGCTGGATCGCGAGCTACACGCTAGAGCGACAGCCCGACGGCACGATGAAGATCACCGGCTGCACGATCCGCAAGGGTGACGATCTGGCGGTCTGAGCTTGTCGGCCGAGAACGCGTCGGCAATCAGCCGCAAGGCGGCAGATCGCCCCGCGCCCAGCCGGCTTTGGTGTTCGCGGCGAAGTCGTCGAAACCGCCCGCCTCGATCGCGGCGCGCATGCCAGCCATCAGCGCCTGGTAATAGGCGAGATTATTCCAGGTCAGCAGCATGGCGGCCAGCGCCTCGTTGGAGCGCACGAGGTGATGCAGATAGGCCCTCGAATAGTCGCGCGAGGCCGGGCAATCGGATTCCGCATCCAGCGGTCGCGGATCGTCGGCATGGCGCGCGTTCTTCAGATTGACCTTGCCGAAACGGGTATAGGCAAGGCCGTGGCGGCCGGCCCGGGTCGGCATGACGCAGTCGAACATGTCGATGCCCCGCGCCACCGACTGCAAAATGTCGTCGGGCGTCCCGACGCCCATGAGATAGCGCGGCTTTTCGGTCGGCATCACCGGCAGCGTTTCGTCGATCGTCGCCAGCATGACGTCCTGCGGCTCGCCGACGGCCAAGCCCCCGACCGCGTATCCCTTCAGGTCCATCGCCGCCAGGCGTTCGGCCGAACGGATGCGCAGGTCGATGACGTCGCCGCCCTGCACGATGCCGAACATCGCCTTGCCGGGCTGGTCGCCGAAGGCGGTCGCCGAGCGCTCGGCCCAGCGCAGCGACATTTCCATCGCCCGCTCGATCTCGGCCCGCTCGGCCGGCAGGCGAATGCACTCATCGAACTGCATCTGGATGTCGGAATCCAGCAGGCCCTGGATCTCGATCGAGCGTTCCGGGGTGAGTTCGTGCCGCGAGCCGTCGATATGCGAGCGAAAGCGCACGCCGCTCTCGTCGAGTTCGCGCAGGCTGGCCAGCGACATCACCTGGAAACCGCCGGAATCGGTCAGGATCGGATGCGGCCAGCGGGTGAAATCGTGCAGGCCGCCCAGCCGGGCGACGCGCTCGGCACCGGGGCGCAGCATCAGATGGTAGACGTTGCCCAGGATGATGTCGGAGCCGAGCGCCCGCACCTGGTCGAGATACATCGCCTTGACCGTTCCGGCGGTGCCGACCGGCATGAAGGCGGGCGTGCGCACCTCGCCGCGCGGCATCGTGATGCTGCCGCGGCGTGCCTTGCCGTCGGTTGCGAGGAGCCCGAACTGGAAGGTCTCGCTCATCGGTCTGCCCGGTCGATGAGGCAGGCATCGCCATAGGAATAGAAGCGGTAGCCGCTTCGGATGGCATGCTCGTAGGCAGATTTCATCGTGTCGATCCCGCTGAACGCGCTGACCAGCATGAACAGGGTCGAACGCGGCAGGTGAAAATTCGTCATCAGGCGGTCCACGGCACGGAAGCGGTAGCCCGGCGTGATGAAGATGTCCGTCGGCCCGGCAAAGGGTCGGATGGTGCCGTCCGCGTCCGCCGCGCTCTCCAGGAGCCGCAGCGAGGTGGTGCCGACAGCAACGATGCGTCGCCCCGCGCGCCGCGCGGCATTCAGCCGTTCGGCCGTCTCCGGCGCGATGCGGCCGATCTCGCTGTGCATGCGGTGCTCGGCCGTATCCTCGGCCTTGACCGGCAGGAACGTCCCGGCCCCGACGTGCAGCGTCAGATACTCGGTGACGATGTCGCGCGCGGCGAAGCGTTCGAACAGCCGGGGCGTGAAATGCAGGCCCGCTGTCGGCGCGGCGACGGCGCCGTCCTCGCGGGCATAGACGGTCTGGTAGTCGGTGCGGTCCTGGGCGTCGTCGGGACGCTTGGAGGCGATGTAGGGCGGCAGCGGAATGTGCCCGACGGCGGCGATCGCCTCGTCGAGCACCGGGCCCGAGACATCGAAGCGCAGCAACGCCTCGCCGCCCTCGCCGCGGGTCTCCACGGTCGCTTCCAGCGTGCCAGCGAGACAGGCATTGCCGCCATGGCCGAAGACGATGCGGTCGCCGACCCTGACGCGCTTGCCAGGCCGCACGAAGGCCAGCCAGCGATCCTGGGCTTCGCGCAAATGAAGCGTGGCGGCGATCTGGGCCACGCCCTCGCCGTCGATGGCGCCCGGCCGCCGGCGCAGCCCTTCGAGCTGCGCCGGGATGACGCGGGTGTCGTTGAAGACCAGGACGTCGCCCGGACTTAGCAGCGACGGCAGGTCGCCGACACTATGGTCGGTAAGCCGTCCTGCCGGATCGACCCCGAGCAGGCGCGCGCTCTCGCGCGGAGAGACCGGCCGGAGCGCGATACGCTCCGGCGGCAGCTCGAAATCGAACAGGTCGACGCGCATTCCCGGTCTCGTGGCTCAGCAACGGTCCGAAAATCGGAACCGATTCTCGGACAGCGCGATGCAGTGGTTCTCAGAGTCGGTGCGTCCTGTCGGACGCAGGGTGCTCCAGCCTAGAGGTCGGCCGCGACGCGCATGGTGGTGATGGAGTCGGGATCCTGGACGGGCTCGCCCTTCTTAATCTGGTCGACGTTGTCCATGCCCTCGATGACTTCGCCCCAGACGCTGTACTGGCGGTCGAGCCACGGCGCACGGTCGAAGCAGATGTAGAACTGCGAGTTGGCCGAGTTCGGATTGGCCGTACGGGCGGCAGAGACCGTACCGCGCTTGTGCGGCTCGGCGGAGAACTCGGCGCGCAGGTCCGGCTTGTCGGAGCCG
Source organism: Aurantimonas sp. A2-1-M11 (assembly GCF_036549475.1). Classification (NCBI taxonomy): domain Bacteria; kingdom Pseudomonadati; phylum Pseudomonadota; class Alphaproteobacteria; order Hyphomicrobiales; family Aurantimonadaceae; genus Aurantimonas; species Aurantimonas sp. A2-1-M11. Next base: position 33,354 of record NZ_JAZHLI010000003.1, read on the forward strand.
CCGGCGCCGGTGCCCGTCGGGTCGCCGGTCTGGGCCATGAAGCCGTCGATGACGCGGTGGAACACGACGCCGTCATAGAAGCCTTCGCGAGCCAGTTCCTTGACCCGCGCCACGTGGTTCGGTGCCAGATCAGGCCGCAGCTTGATGACCACGCGGCCCTTCGTCGTCTCGAGGACCAGCGTGTCTTCCGGATTGTCGTACGCCATCTCGTTCTCCTTCTATGCAAACATGCAAACAGGCGGCTCCGATCACCGGAACCGCCATCCCTGCCCTTCCTTGGGCGGATTCGCCGGTCGGCACAAGCCTCGGGCGAACTGCAGACGCTCCGCTCAGCCCGCGGTGTCGCCGACGGTGACCTTCACCATCGCGTCGGGATCGGTGACCGAGCCGTTCTGTGCCGGGTCGCCCTTCTTGATCGCATCGACAATTTCCATGCCGGACACGACGTCGCCGACCACGGTGTACTGGCCGTCGAGGAAGTCGCCGTCGGCGAGCATGATGAAGAACTGCGAATTAGCCGAGTTGGGGTCCTGCGAGCGGGCCATGCCGACGGTGCCGCGGTCGAAGGTCTCGTCGGAGAATTCGGCCTTCAGGTCCGGCTCCTCCGAGCCGCCCATGCCGGTCCCCGTCGGATCGCCGGTCTGCGCCATGAAGCCGTCGATGACGCGGTGGAACACGACGCCGTCATAGAAGCCATCCTCGGCCAGCGCCTTGATCCGCTCGACATGGTTGGGCGCAAGGTCCGGGCGCAGCTGAATGCCGATGTCGCCGTTTTTCGTCGTGATGACCAGCGTGTTGTCGGGGTCTGACGACTGTGCGGCGGCAGGCATGGCGATGGCGGTGGCGGCCAGCGTTGCGGCCAGTCCCAGAGATGCGAAAATCTTCATGTCGGATCCACTTCAGCTCTTGTACCTGCGCGGCGCGTCAGGCGGTCTTTCCTCGTATCGCCTCGGCGACATTGGCAGGAACGAACGCGCTCACGTCCCCTCCCATCCGCGCGATCTGACGGACCAATGTGGCGGTTATGGGCCTCGTCGCCGGCGAAGCGGGAAAGAACACGGTGGTCACGTCGGGGCGCATCACGCCGTTCATGCCCGACATCTGCATCTCGTAGTCGAGGTCGGACCCGTCGCGCAGGCCGCGCACGATCACGGACGCTTCGGCAGCGACAGCCGCATCGACTGCCAATTGGTCGAAGGCCACGACGCGCAGGCCCGCGCCCGATGCGCCGCCTGCGCAATCGGCGATCAGCCGGGCCCGCTCCTCGAAGCTGAACATCGGAACCTTGCCCGGATGCACGCCGATCCCCACCACGATGTCGTCGAACACCGCCATCGCCTGCTTCAGGATGTCGAGATGGCCGTTGGTCATCGGGTCGAAGGACCCTGGGTAGAAGGCGCATGTCATGTCGTCGAATTCCCCCTCGCCGACGGCGCCGGTGATGCCGGTCGCCGCCTTGCCGATGAACGTTTGATGAACCGTGCCTTCCGCCATCGTTCAGCCCGGTGCAGCTAGATGGAACGAATTGCAACGCCGACCGTTGTCAAGCGGAATAATGGAGAAACTCGATGCTGGTCTTCGCCCTGTCCATCGCCATGGTCGTCACCCTCGCGACCGCCACCGCGATCACGCTGCACAACGAAACCCAGGCGCAACGCATCCGCGCCACCTCAAACCGCACGCGCACCATGCGCTGAGCCAGGACGCTCTGGGCCGCAGGCGAAACCTCGCTCGCGCCCGGCATTCGGTGATCAATGTAAAAAGGACTGCCGCAACGAGGTTGCGGCAGTCCTTTTTTGTGGCCGATACACGTTCGCGGACATCATTCCTGCGGCGGCAGATCACCCTCGTCCGGGGCCGGCGCGTCGGGTGCAGAACCGCCAGTGTCGCCGGTTCCGCCGTCATCCCCGGTGGTGTCGGCTTCGGCTTCGCCTGCCTCGTCCGCCCCCTGGTCGGGAATGCGTTCGACCGAAACGACGCGCTCGCCATCGGCCGTCTTGAAGATGGTCACGCCGCGCGTCGCGCGCCCGGCTGTCCGGATGCCTTCCACCGGCACGCGGATCAGCTGGCCGCGGTCGGTGACCAGCAGGATCTGGTCGCCGCTCTCCACCGGGAAGCCGGCCATGAGCTGGCCGATTTCCGCCGCCCGGCTCGTATCGGTGGCCCGAATGCCCTTGCCGCCGCGGCCGATCACCCGGAACTCGTAGGACGACGAGCGCTTGCCATAGCCGAACTCGCTGACCGTGAGGATCATCTCCTCGGCGGCGCTCAGATAAGCATAGCGCTCCTGATCGATCGCGACATCGCCCTCGATCTCTTCTTCGGCCGACGGCTCGGCTGTCAGGTCGGCATCGGACGCGCCTTCCACGGCGCGCCGCATCTTCAGATAAGAAACGCGTTCCGCCGGGGTCGCATCCACATGCCGCAGGATGGCCATGGAGATGACCCGGTCACCCTCGCCCAGCGAGATGCCCCGCACGCCGACGGAATTGCGGCCGGCAAAGACGCGCACGTCGTTTGCCTGAAAGCGGATGCACTGGCCGGAGGCTGCGGTCAGAAGGACGTCGTCGTCCTCCGAGCACGTCGCGACGGCGAGGATCTCGTCGCCGTCCTCGTCCAGCTTCATGGCAATCTTGCCGTTGCGGTTGACCTGCACGAAGTCGGACAGCTTGTTCCGGCGCACCGTGCCCCGGGTCGTGGCGAACATCACGTTCAGCTCCGCGGCCGCATCCGGGTCGCTCGGCAGCGGCAGGATTGAGGTGATCCGCTCGCCCTTTTCCAGCGGCAGCATGTTGATCAGCGCCTTGCCGCGGGACTGCGGAGAAGCCAGTGGCAAGCGCCAGACCTTTTCCTTGTAGACGATGCCGCGAGAGGAGAAGAACAGCACCGGCGTATGGGTGTTGGCGACGAACAGCCGGGTGACCGAATCTTCGTCGTTCTTCAGCGACATGCCGGCACGGCCCTTGCCGCCCCGGCGCTGCGAGCGATAGGTCGCCAGCGGCACGCGCTTGATGTAGCCGCCATGGCTGACGGTGACGACCATGTCCTCGCGCGGGATCAGGTCCTCGTCGTCCATGTCCGCCGCGCCCTCGGAGAGCTCGGTGCGGCGCGGCGTCGCGAATTCGTCGCGAACCGCGATCAGTTCTTCCTTGATGATCTCGCGGACGCGCACCCGCGACGACAGGATCTCCAGATATTCCCGGATCTCCTCGCCGATCTTGTTCAGCTCGTCGCCGATCTCGTCGCGGCCGAGCGCCGTCAGGCGCTGCAGCCGCAGGTCGAGGATCGCCCGCGCCTGCGCCTCGGACAGGCGATAGGTGCCGTCCTCGGTGATGCGGTGCCGCGGGTCGTCGATCAGCCGGATCAGCGGCGCCACGTCCTTGGCGTCCCAGGCCCGCGTCATCAGCTGCTCGCGGGCGGTCGCCGGATCGGGCGCGGACCGGATCAGCTTGATCACCTCGTCGATATTGGCGACGGCGATGGCGAGGCCGACGAGAACGTGGGCCCGTTCTCGCGCCTTGCGAAGCAGGTACTTGGTGCGCCGGTTGACCACTTCCTCGCGGAACGAGATGAACGCCGCCAGCATCTCCGGCAGCGTCAGCTGCTCGGGGCGGCCGCCATTCAGCGCCACCATGTTGGCGCCGAAGGTCGTCTGCAGCGGGGTGAAGCGGTAGAGCTGGTTGAGGATGACGTCGGACGACGCATCGCGCTTCAGCTCGATGACCACGCGGTAGCCGTCGCGGTCACTCTCGTCGCGGATGTCGGAAATCCCCTCGATCCGCTTGTCGCGGACGAGATCGGCCATCTTCTCGATCATCGTCGACTTGTTGACCTGGAACGGCACCTCGGTGACGACGATCGCCTCCCGGTCACCGCGCATCGGTTCGACATGCGCCTTGCCGCGCATCAGGATCGAGCCGCGGCCGGTCGAATAGGCCGACAGGATGCCGGCACGTCCCAGGACGATGGCGCCGGTCGGAAAGTCCGGTCCGGGTATGAACGCCATGAGTTCTTCCAGCGTGATCGCCGGATTGTCGATCATCGCCACGCAGCCGTCGACGATCTCGCCAAGATTGTGCGGCGGGATGTTGGTCGCCATGCCGACGGCGATGCCGCCGGAGCCGTTGACCAGGAGGTTCGGGAACCGTGCCGGCAGGACGACCGGCTCCTGCTCGCGGCCGTCGTAATTGTCCTGGAAGTTGACGGTTTCCTTGTCGATGTCGGCGAGCAGCGCCTCGGACACCTTGTAGAGGCGGGTTTCCGTATAGCGCATCGCCGCCGGCGGATCGCCGTCGATCGAGCCGAAATTGCCCTGCCCCTCGATGAGCGGCACGCGCAGCGACCAGTCCTGGGCCATGCGCACCAGGGCGTCGTAGATCGAGGAATCGCCGTGCGGATGGTATTTGCCCATCACCTCACCGATCACACCGGCCGACTTGCGGTAGGGGCGATTGAAGGTGAGGCCCATGCCATGCATGGCGTAGAGGATGCGCCGGTGCACCGGCTTCAGTCCGTCGCGCACGTCGGGAAGCGCGCGGCTGACGATCACGCTCATGGCGTAATCGAGATAGCTGCGCTGCATTTCCTCGATGATCGAGATGGATTCGATACCGGTGGGGCGCTCCGGCGGCGTCGTGATGTCGTCTTCGGCCAAGACTGTGTCCCGATTGACTCAAAATTCGTGTTCTGCCTATAGCCCGAACAGTCCGCAGGAGCAATTCCGAGCCGCTTTTGCGCAGCCTCGAAACGCCTGCCTTTCCAGACGCTTACGCGCTATCCAAAAGAAAGCGCCGGGACGGCTTGGCGCCAGGGCCTCAAAACGCGCCACGATGGCGGGAATCACCCGATCGGTGGTTTTGCCGGTGCCGCCCTTTGACCGGCTGCGTGCACCTGTTACCGATGGCGCAGGCTTCACCGGATCGCGGAACCGATGTTCGATCTCCTCCTGTCGGGTTTCGTCACCCTCTTCGTCATCATCGACCCGCTCGGGCTCGTGCCGCTGTTCCTGGCGGTGACGCCGGGTCTCGACGCGCCGGAGCGGCGGCGCATCGCGTTGCGGGCCTGCGTCATCGCCTTCGCGATCCTGGCGGTCTTCGCCCTGTTCGGCCTCGCCATCCTGCAGACCCTGGGCATCTCCCTCGGTGCGTTTCGCGTCGCCGGCGGCCTGTTCCTGTTCTGGATCGGCTTCGAACTGGTCTTCGAGAAGCGCAAGGAGCGCCATGAGCGCAGCGCCAACCGCGCCGTGGACGACCCCGAGGCCGCCGACGTCGCCGCCTTCCCCCTGGCGATCCCGCTGATCGCCGGTCCCGGCGCGATCTCCGCCGTGATCCTCCTGTCAGGTTCGCTGCCCAGCCTTGGCGGGCAGGCCGCGCTCGTCGCCGTCATCTTCACGGCCCTCGCCGTGAACTTCGCCTTCCTTGCCCTTGCCCACCGGGTCGACCGGTTTCTGGGCGTGACCGGCCGCGCGGTGATCTCGCGCCTTCTCGGCGTGCTGCTCGCCGCCCTGGCGGTGCAGTTCGTGGCCGATGGCGCTGCCGAACTCGTCTCCACCACCCAGCGCGGCGCCGCCCTGGGCTGAGGTCGCTGACATTAGGCACCGTGGCCTGCGGGCAGCCGGCGCCAGGGCCCGCAGACCGTTTCATCGACCGAGCGTCCGTTCGAAGCCCGCGACGGCCGAAACGCAAAAGGGCACCCGGCCGTCGCCGGATGCCCTTTCAGGTCGCGTCGCGAAGACCGATCAGAACGGGATTTCGTCGTCGAGGTCGCGGGACGAACCGCCACCGCCACCGCCGTAATTGCGATCGTCGCCGCCGGAGCTGCCCCCGCCCTGCTCGATCCGGCCACCGCCGCCACCGCTGCCGCTGCCGCGATCGTAGCCGCCGCCGCCTCCACCGCCGCCTTCGCTGCGGCCGTCGAGCATCTGCAGCTCGCCGCGGAATTTCTGCAGGACGACTTCGGTCGTGTACCGCTTCTGGCCCGACTGGTCTTCCCAGCTGCGGGTCTGCAGCGCGCCTTCGATATAGATCTTCGAGCCCTTCTTCAGGAACTGCTCGGCCACCTTCACGAGGTTCTCGTTGAAGATCACGACGTTGTGCCACTCGGTGCGCTCGCGGCGCTCGCCCGACTGGCGATCGCGCCAGGATTCGGAGGTCGCGATCCGCAGATTGACGACGGCATCGCCGGAATTCAGGCGGCGGATCTCGGGATCGGCCCCGAGATTGCCCACCAGAATGACCTTGTTGACACTGCCTGCCATGACGAAACTCCAATTCTGAAAATCGGCGCGACCCTATCCGACCGCTTCGCCGGGCGAAAGCGGCCCCGTACACCTGTCCACCATGTTGTCAGCGCGGCTGGTGACGCCGCACCCCGTTCCCGCCACCGCTCCGGCCCCGACGGACTGCCCCGCCACCGGGCTTGATGGGAACAAAAAAAGAACATCATCTGGCCGGAGTCAAGCAGAACGGTTCGGCCTCCGCCTTGGAAGAATGGTGCGGCGAACCTAAGTAGGGTCCGTTTCCCACCCGCAAGGACTGCATTTCGCGTCATGGCCGAACTCAAGACGATCTCCATTCGCGGCGCGCGCGAACACAATCTCAAGAATGTCGATCTGGAGATCCCGCGGGACCGGCTGATCGTGATGACCGGCCTGTCGGGGTCGGGAAAATCCTCCCTCGCCTTCGACACGATCTACGCCGAAGGCCAGCGCCGCTATGTCGAGAGTCTGTCCGCCTATGCGCGGCAGTTCCTCGAGATGATGCAGAAGCCGGACGTCGACCAGATCGACGGGCTGTCGCCGGCCATCTCGATCGAACAGAAGACCACGTCCAAGAATCCGCGCTCGACCGTCGGCACTGTCACCGAGATCTACGACTATCTGCGCCTGCTCTTTGCCCGTGTCGGCGTGCCCTACTCGCCGGCCACGGGCCTTCCGATCGAGAGCCAGACCGTCAGTCAGATGGTCGACCGGGTGATGGCGCTGGAGGAAGGCACGCGGCTCTATCTGCTGGCGCCGATCGTGCGTGGCCGCAAGGGTGAGTATCGCAAGGAGCTGGCCGAACTCCAGAAGAAAGGCTTCCAGCGGGTGCGCATCGACGGCGAGTTCTACGACATCGCCGACGCACCGGCTCTCGACAAGAAGTACAAGCACGACATCGACGTGGTGGTCGACCGCATCGTGGTGCGCGACGATCTGTCGGCGCGGCTGGCCGATTCCATCGAGACCGCGCTCGGCTTGGCCGAGGGCCTGGCGATCGCCGAGTTCGCCGATGGCGTCGACGAGAACGGCCATGCCAGGCAGCTCGTCTTTTCCGAGAAGTTCGCCTGCCCGGTCTCCGGTTTCACCATTCCCGAGATCGAGCCGCGCCTGTTCTCCTTCAACAATCCCTTCGGTGCCTGCCCGCGCTGCGACGGCATCGGCTCGCAGCAGGCGGTCGACCCCAAGCTGGTCGTCCCGAACGATGCGCTGACGCTGAAAGGCGGCGCCATCGCGCCCTGGGCGAAGTCCTCGTCTCCCTATTACGGCCAAACCCTCGATGCCCTCGGGCGGCAATATGGCTTCAAGCAGACCGATCGCTGGTCCGACCTGCCGGAGGAGGCGCGAAACGCCATTCTCCACGGCACCGGCAAGCAGAAGATCGAATTCCGCTACAATGACGGCCTGCGGTCCTACAAGACGACCAAGGTCTTCGAAGGCGTCGTCACCAATCTGGCGCGCCGCTGGAAGGAGACGGAATCGGCCTGGATGCGCGAGGAGATCGAGCGCTTCATGTCCGCCACGCCCTGCCCGGCCTGCAACGGCTATCGGCTGAAGCCCGAGGCGCTGGCAGTGAAGATCGCCGGTTGCCATGTCGGCGAGATTACCGAGCAGTCGATCCGCGCTGCCGCCGGCTGGTTCGAGGCGCTGCCGGCAAAGCTGACCGACAAGCAGAACGAGATCGCCGTGCGCATTCTCAAGGAAATCCGCGAGCGGCTGCGCTTCCTCAACGATGTCGGGCTCGATTATCTGACCCTGTCGCGGGCCTCCGGCACCCTGTCGGGCGGCGAGAGCCAGCGCATCCGGCTGGCATCGCAGATCGGCTCCGGCCTCACCGGCGTCCTCTATGTCCTCGACGAGCCGTCGATCGGCCTGCACCAGCGCGACAATGCCCGGCTCCTGGAAACGCTCAAGCACCTGCGCAACATCGGCAACACTGTGATCGTGGTGGAGCATGACGAGGACGCGATCCTGACCGCCGACTACGTGGTCGACATCGGCCCGGCAGCAGGCATCCATGGCGGCGAGATCATCGCGTCCGGCACCCCCGGCGAGGTCATGGCCAATCCGCGCTCGCTGACCGGGCGCTACCTGTCCGGCGATCTCGGCGTGCCGGTCCCCGAAAAGCGCCGCAAGCCCGTGAAAGGCAAGCAACTGAAGGTCGTCGGGGCCCGCGGCAACAACCTGAAGAACGTCTCCGCCGAGATTCCGCTGGGGCTGTTCTCCTGCGTCACCGGCGTCTCGGGCGGCGGCAAGTCCACCTTCCTGATCGAAACGCTCTACAAGGCGGCGTCGCGGCGCATTTCCAACGGCCGCGACATTCCGGCCGAGCACGACCGGGTCGAGGGGCTGGAGCATCTCGACAAGGTCATCGACATCGACCAGTCACCGATCGGCCGCACGCCGCGCTCGAATCCGGCGACCTACACCGGCGCCTTCACGCCGATCCGCGACTGGTTCGCCGGCCTGCCCGAGTCCAAGGCCCGCGGCTACCAGCCCGGCCGCTTCTCGTTCAACGTCAAGGGCGGTCGCTGCGAGGCCTGCCAGGGCGACGGCGTCATCAAGATCGAGATGCATTTCCTGCCGGATGTCTACGTTACCTGCGACGTCTGCCACGGCAAGCGCTACAATCGCGAGACGCTGGAGGTCACCTTCAAGGAGAAGTCGATCGCCGATGTCCTCGACATGACGGTCGAGGAAGGGGTCGACTTCTTCGCCGCCGTGCCGGTGGTGCGCGACAAGCTGGCGACGCTGAAGGAGGTCGGGCTCGGCTACATCAAGGTCGGCCAGCAGGCGACCACGCTCTCGGGCGGCGAGGCGCAGCGCGTCAAGCTGGCCAAGGAGCTGTCGCGCAAGGCGACCGGCCGCACGCTCTACATCCTCGACGAGCCGACGACCGGGCTGCATTTCCACGATGTCGCCAAGCTTCTGGAAGTGCTGCACGACCTCGTGGACCGCGGCAACACCATCGTCGTCATCGAGCACAATCTCGAGGTCATAAAGACCGCCGACTGGGTCGTCGACATCGGCCCCGAAGGCGGCGACGGCGGCGGCGAGATCGTCGCCACCGGCACGCCTGAAGACGTCGTGAAGGTCGAGCGGTCCTACACCGGGCACTTCCTGAAGGAACTGCTGGAGCGCCGCCCGGGCATCAAGCGCGAGGCCGCGGAGTAGCGCGGGCCGCCGCAAGGGGGAGAAGCGACATGGCAGAGAGCGGCGCGATCCGCACAGGCATCGGCGGCTGGACCTTCGAGCCCTGGGAGGGAAGCTTCTATCCCGCCGATTTGCCGAAGAAGCGGCAGCTCGAATATGCCGCCTCGAAGCTGACGACGATCGAGGTCAACGGCACCTTCTATCGCAGCCAGAAGCCGGAGACCTTCGCCAAATGGGCGAACGAGGCGCCGGAGGGGTTCGTCTTCTCGCTGAAGGCGCCGCGCTATGGGGTGAACCGCAAGGTGCTGGCCGAGGGCGGCGAATCCATCCAGCGCTTCGTCGAATCCGGGATCGCCGAACTCGGCGACAAGCTTGGGCCGCTGCTCTGGCAGTTGGCGGGAGCAAAGCAGTTCGACCCGGATGACTTCGGTGCCTTCCTGAAGCTGCTGCCGACCAGTGCCGGGGGCATCGCGCTGCGCAACGTCGTGGAGCTGCGCCACGAGAGCTTCGCCTGCCCGCAGGCGGTGCAATTGTGCCGGAAGGCTGGTGTCGCCATCGTCTATGCCGAAAGCGCCGACTATCCCGAGATCGCCGACGTCACCACGGACTTCGTCTATGCCCGGCTGCAGAAGGGCAACGCCGAGATCGCGACCGGCTATGCCGCCGATGCGCTCGATCGCTGGGCAGGACGCGCCAGGCAATGGGCGGCGGGCGAGCAGCCGGAGGACTTGCCCCGGCACGATCCCGAGACGTCCGCCCCAGCCCAGCCGCGCGACGTCTTCGTCTATTTCATCCGCGAAGGAAAAGTGCGTGCGCCGCAGGCCGCCATGGCGTTGCAGGAGCGCCTGCGGGACTGACGGCCGTAAACTCCTTCGCTGGCTTATCGGCTGGGGCTGGCGCCCCCGGCCGCCAACTCGGCATGGGCCTTCGGCAGCATGTCCGGCAGGTCCTCTGCGATGAGGCCCGGCCCGAAATGCTCGGCGGCGCGGCCATGCATCCACACGCCGGCGCAGGCCGCCTCGAAGGTCGGCGTGCCCTGCGCCAGTTGCGCTGCCACGATGCCGGCCAGGACATCGCCGCTGCCCGCCGTCGCCAGCCAGGGCGTGCCGTTGGCGTTGATCGCAGCGCGTCCCCCGGGTGTCGCGATGACGGTATCGCGCCCCTTCAGGATGACCACCGCATTGGCTCGGATCGCCGCCGCCTGTGCCCGGTCGAGCTTCGATAGCGTCTCGTCAGCGGCGATGTCGGGAAACAGGCGCCGAAACTCGCCCGCATGCGGGGTCAGGACCAGCGGCGTCTCGCCGTCGCCTCCGGCCTTGCAAGCCGCCGCGTACAATGCCTCCGGATCGTCCTGAAACGCGGTAATGCCGTCGGCGTCCAGGACCAGTCGTCGGCCCGCCGCCAGCACCATCGTTGAATAGGCGCGGGCCTTGTCGCCGACCCCGAACCCCGGGCCAAGCACGAAGGCGTTGGTCCGTCCGTCCTCCAGAAGCGCGGCGAGATCATCGGCATCGTTGCAGCGCTTCAGCATGATCGCGGTGAGATGGGCGGCATGGGCCAGCAGCGCCGAACCGGGCGCGTAGACGGTGACCAGTCCCGCGCCGCCCCGCAGCGCCGCCATTGCGGCCAGGCGCGCCGCCCCCGTCTGTGTCGCGCCACCCGAGAAGACCACGGCATGGCCACGGTCGTATTTGTGTCCGGCATCGCCAGGGCAGGCCATCCTGTCTCGGAAGAGTGCCGGCCCGTTGGCGAAGACCCGCGGCGCGATCGTGTCCAGCACGGACGCCGGGATGCCGATATCGGCGACGACCGTGCGACCGCAGGCGCCGCGGCCAGGCTCCAGGAGATGGCCCGGCTTCTGCCGGAAGAACGTCACCGTGAGATCGGCGGCGATCGCCGTGCCGAGTTGGGCGCCGCTCGCCCCGCTGATGCCCGACGGCAGGTCGATGGCGACGACCGGCAGGCCCGATGCGTTCACCGCTTCGATCGCCGCAGCCGCCTGCCCTTCCACGGCGCGCGCCAGTCCGGCGCCGAACAGGCCGTCGACGATCAGGTCGAAGCCGGTCGTGGTGAACTCGTCCAGGGGCCGCGCCGGTCCGTGATAGGCGTTCGCAGCCAGCGCGGCGTCTCCGGTCAGATGGTCCGGCGCGACGAGGAAGAACAGCGTCGCTTCGCGCCCCCTCTCCGCCAGGAGACGCGCCACGGCATAGCCATCGCCGCCGTTGTTGCCAGGTCCCGCCAGGACCGCGATGCGGCGCCCCGATGCATAGGCTGCGAGGAGCGCCGACGTGACGGCCCCGGCAGCCCGCTCCATCAGCACGATTCCCGGCAGACCACCGGCGATCGTCAGTCGGTCGGCCTCTCCCATCTGCCGGGAATCGAGCAGCGCCCGTTCGTTTGCACCATCATTCGCCATAGCAATGCCTACTAAATGCACATATCGACCAGAGAGTGTGCAGCCGACGTGACATGACAGACGCCCTCGTGTAGCCGTTTGAGGAAAAATGGAGCGGTTTCACCCGGCTGGGCTCCGATGATCGCATGGCCGGAACACGCCGATAACGGAAATTTCCGCTTTTCCGTCCGTTCCGGTGGACTATTTCGAACCATTCACCGTAGGAAGGCCTCTTTGGCACGCCACCTGCTACTGCGGGGACGACGGGCCGGCGGCCCGTGACGGGGACAACGTCGAGAAGGAATGTCGATGAAGAAGGTTGAGGCCATCATCAAGCCCTTCAAGCTGGATGAGGTGAAGGAGGCCCTGCAGGAGGTGGGGCTTCAGGGCATCACCGTCACCGAGGCCAAGGGATTCGGACGGCAGAAGGGTCATACCGAACTCTACCGCGGAGCCGAATACGTCGTCGACTTCCTGCCGAAGGTGAAGGTTGAGATCGTCCTTGCGGACGAGACCGTCGCCGCCGCCGTCGAAGCCATTCGCAAGGCGGCCCAGACCGGCCGCATTGGCGATGGCAAGATCTTCGTCTCCAACATCGAGGAAGCGATCCGCATCCGCACCGGCGAAGCCGGCACCGACGCGATCTGATCCAGCCGCTTCCCGCACCCAGTCTCAGAGTTCGATAATAGGAAGGACCGCCATGACGAGCGCCAATGACATCCTGAAGCAGGTCAAGGACAACGACGTAAAATTCGTCGACCTGCGCTTCACCGATCCCAAGGGCAAGTCCCAGCACGTGACCATGGATGTCACGCTGGTCGACGAGGACCTGTTCTCCGAGGGCACGATGTTCGACGGGTCGTCGATCGCCGGCTGGAAGGCGATCAACGAGTCCGACATGGTGCTCATGCCCGATCCCGAGACGGCCTACATGGACCCGTTCTTCGCCCAGTCGACCATGGCAATCGTCTGCGACATCCTCGATCCGATCTCCGGCGAGGCCTACAACCGCGATCCGCGCTCGACCGCGAAGAAGGCCGAAGCCTATCTGACCCAGTCGGGCACCGGCGACACGGCGTTCTTCGGCCCCGAGGCAGAATTCTTCGTCTTCGACGACGTCCGCTACAAGGCCGATCCGTACAACACCGGCTTCAAGCTGGATTCGACCGAGCTGCCGTCCAACGACGACGCCGAATACGAGACCGGCAACCTCGGCCATCGTCCGCGCGTCAAGGGCGGCTATTTCCCGGTTCCCCCGATCGATTCCTGCCAGGACATGCGTTCGGAAATGCTCACCGTCATGGCCGAGATGGGCGTCGCGGTCGAGAAGCATCACCATGAGGTCGCCGCGGCCCAGCACGAGCTTGGCATTAAGTTCGACACGCTGACCCGCAACGCCGACAAGATGCAGATCTACAAGTACGTCATCCACCAGGTGGCGAACGCATATGGCAAGACGGCGACCTTCATGCCGAAGCCGGTGTTTGGCGACAACGGCTCGGGCATGCACGTGCACCAGTCGATCTGGAAGGGCGGCAAGCCGACCTTCGCGGGCGACGAATATGCGGGCCTGTCGGAAAGCGCGCTGTTCTACATCGGCGGCATCATCAAGCATGCCAAGGCGCTGAACGCCTTCACCAACCCGTCGACCAACTCCTTCAAGCGTCTGGTCCCGGGCTACGAGGCGCCGGTCCTGCTCGCCTATTCGGCGCGCAACCGCTCGGCATCCTGCCGCATCCCGTTCGGCCAGTCGCCGAAGGCCAAGCGCGTCGAGGTCCGCTTCCCGGATCCGACCGCGAACCCGTACCTCGCCTTCGCGGCGATGCTGATGGCCGGCCTCGACGGCATCAAGAACAAGATCCATCCGGGCGCTGCCATGGACAAGGATCTGTACGACCTGCCGCCGGAAGAGCTGAAGGAAATCCCGACGGTCTGCCGCTCGCTGCGCGAGGCGATGGAGAGCCTGGATGCCGACCGCGACTTCCTGAAGGCCGGCGGCGTCTTCGACGACGACCAGATCGACGCCTTCATCGACCTGAAGATGGCCGAGGTGCTGCGCTTCGAAATGACGCCGCATCCGGTCGAGTTCGACATGTACTACTCGGTCTGATGGCCGCGGGTCGCCGGCGCTTGGCGGCGACCACGACAATCAGGAAACGGAAAGGGGGTGCCGGCGGCGCCCCCTTTTTCGTACGGCCGTCTGAAGCTCGCGGCGGCGTCGGCAGAATCACCAATGCGCTTGCCACCACGACGTGCGCGATGAGCCACCCCGCCGGGGTGGAAGCCGTGGATAAAGGGCCCCAATCGGCGCTTTCCCCTCCCCTGGAGGGGACGGGCGCTTGAAGAACATTTCGTGAAAGTATAGGCATTCGGCATGGTTTACGAGCGCTTGCCCCAAACGACGCGTGTCATGCGGCATTCCGCCAGGGAGTTCGCCGCGCGATGAGCGACGATCTGTTTTCCGGCAATGCCGCGCGCCAGCCGCGAGCGCCGAAGCCCGGCGTCAAGCCGCGCCCTGCTGCCAATCTGCAGGAGCCGTCCGAATACACCGCGGCGGACATCGAAGTCCTGGAGGGGCTCGAGCCTGTCCGCCGTCGTCCCGGCATGTATATCGGCGGCACCGACGAAAAGGCGCTGCATCATCTCTTCGCCGAGGTCATCGACAATTCGATGGACGAGGCGACGGCGGGACATGCCAATTTCATCGAGGTCGCGCTGGAAGCCGACGGCACCCTGTCGGTCGCCGACAATGGCCGCGGCATCCCCGTCGACCCGCATCCCAAATACCGCAACAAGTCCGCCCTCGAAGTCATCATGACGACGCTCCATGCGGGCGGCAAGTTCGACTCCAAGGTCTACGAGACCTCCGGCGGCCTGCACGGCGTCGGCGTCTCGGTGGTCAACGCCTTGTCCGAGACCCTCGAGGTCGAGGTTGCGCGCAACCGCAGGCTTTACCGGCAGACCTATTCGCGCGGCCATGCCCAGACCGGGCTGGAAGAGATCGGCGACGTCCAGAACCGCCGCGGCACGCGCATCCGGTTCCGCCCCGATCCGGAGATCTTCGGCGCCGGTGCGCGCTTCCGCCCCGAACGGCTTCTAGCGATGGCCCGCTCCAAGGCGTATCTGTTCGGCGGCGTCGAGATCCGCTGGGCCTGCGACCCCTCGCTCCTGCCGATCGATGGCAGCGTCCCGTCCCGCGATACCTTCCACTTTCCGGGCGGGCTGAAGGACTATCTCGACGGCACGCTGGACAAGACCGGCCGTGTCACGTCCCAGATCTTCGCCGGGCGCACCGAGAAGGTCTCCGGCCACGGGGCGGTCGAATGGGCGGTGAGCTGGACCGCCGATGACGGCTTCGTCCGCTCCTATTGCAACACCATTCCGACGCCGGAAGGCGGCACGCATGAGGCCGGTCTGCGCTCGGTGCTGCTGCGCGGCCTCAAGGCCTTCGCCGAGGTCTCGGGCAACAAGCGCGCCGCGGTCATCACCGGCGACGACATCATGCTGACGGCCTCGGCGATGCTATCGATCTTCATCCGCGAGCCGGAATTCGTCGGCCAGACCAAGGACCGGCTGGCCACGGCCGAAGCGCAGCGCATCGTCGAACAGTCGATGCGCGACTCCTTCGACATCTGGCTCGCCTCCTCGCCCCAGGACGCGGCCCGGCTGATCGACTGGGTGGTCGAGCGCGCCGACGAGCGGCTGCGTCGCCGCCAGGAGAAGGAAGTCAGCCGCAAGAGCGCGACCCGCAAATTGCGGCTGCCGGGCAAGCTGGCCGATTGCTCGCAGAGCGGTTCGGCCAATGCCGAGATCTTCATCGTCGAAGGCGATTCCGCCGGTGGCTCGGCCAAGCAGGCGCGGGACCGCAAGGTCCAGGCGATCCTGCCGCTGCGCGGCAAGATCCTGAACGTCGCCTCCGCGGGGCGCGAGAAATTCGGCGCCAACCAGCAGCTGGCCGATCTCATCCAGGCGCTGGGCTGCGGCACGCGTTCGAAATACCGGGAAGAGGACCTGCGCTACGAGCGCGTGATCATCATGACCGACGCCGATGTCGACGGCGCCCACATCGCCTCGCTGCTGATCACCTTCTTCTACCAGGAGATGCCGGAGCTGATCCGCGGCGGCCATCTCTTCCTCGCCGTACCGCCGCTCTACAAGCTGACCCAGGGCGGCAAGACGGCCTATGCACGCGACGACGCCGATCGCGAGCGCCTGATTGCCCGCGACTTCAAGGGCCGCGGCAAGGTCGAGATCTCGCGCTTCAAGGGCCTGGGCGAGATGCTGCCGGCGCAGCTGAAGGAAACCACCATGGATCCGCGCAAGCGCACGCTCCTGCGCGTCCACATGGACGAGACGCCCGAGGCCGGCACATCCGGCGCGGTCAACGCGCTGATGGGCAACAAGCCGGAAGCACGGTTCCGATTCCTGCAGGATCGCGCCGCCTTCGTTCAGGATCTGGACATCTGACGGGCACGCCCCGTAAGACATCGGACAGTACCGGCACAGGGAGTCCGAAGATGGTCATTCGTTCCAGCATCACATTGACCGGCGTCGGCCTAGCCGCCCTCGTCTTGGCGCAGAGCGCAGCTCTCGCCCAGGCGACGGACGCTGCGCCGGCTGCCGATCCCGCCGCCGCACAGCAGGTTCCCGCCGAGACTCCGGCGGCCGAAGCCGCCCCGGCGTCTGATTCCGCTCCGGCAGCTGCTGCCGCGGCCGAAACGCTGTCGCCCCTGATCGAAGACGTGCAGATCGTCGGCCCCTGGTCGGACGGCACGGTCCAGGGCGTCTGGCGGACGGTCATGGTGCAGTCCCTTGCGGACGAGACCGACTATCATTTCTTCGTCCAGCAGCTTGAGGGCAGCGGCACGGACATGCAATTGCGCTCCAGCACCGAGATCAAGGAAATCAACCAGATCGATGGCGCGATCGTGGGCTATCGTGCGGACGAGCCCAGCGAGAACGAACCCAACAGCCTGTCGCTGTTCTTCGACCTGCTGCCGGCTGATGGCGAGATCGCCGAAACCTACGAGCTGCATTTCTTCCCGGACCAGCCCTACGTCTTCGGGCCGGCCACCAACTGAGCCGAGCGCTCAGTCGGCGGGCGGCAGGGAAAGGCCACGCAGCAGGATCGCGTTCGCGCGATCCGGGGCTTCCATCGTAACCATGTGACCGACATCCGGCAGCATCTCGAGCTTCGCGCCGGGAATGGCCTCGGCCATCTCGCGCGAACGCTCCGGCGCGATGATGGCATCCGCGGTCCCCGCAACGATCGTCACCGGCACGTCGATCCGGGACAGGATTCCGCTCTGATTGGCCCGGCCGATGATCGCCTCCTGCTGACGCACGAAACCGTCGAAACCGATGGACAGGGCCATTGCGACGATTCGCTGCCTCAGGCTGTCATTGGCCGTCCCCGGCGCCAGCAAGCGTCCGGCAAGTTGCCGCGCCACGGCCTCGATCCCGTGCTCCTGCCCGAAGGCGATCAGCCTGCGACGCGCTGCGATCTGCTCGGGCGTGTCGTTCCGATGGCTCGTCGCCATCAGCACCACCGCCTTCACCCGCCCGGGCGCCTGACGGATCACCTCCAGGGCGACGTAACCGCCCATGGAGAGGCCGCAAAGGGCAAACTCGTCCGGCGCGTCGGCGAGCAGCCGCTCGGCCATGCCGGTGATCGTCGCATCCTGCGAAGTGTCGGCAATCGAGACGTTCCGCCCGGACAAGGCGGAGATCTGGTCGCGAAAAAGATCATCGGTGCACAGCAGCCCCGGTATCATGACAATTGATGCGAAATTCACTATTTCTGCCCTGTAAATCGCGTCGAACCGCCCCATCTAGCGTGTAACGGTTGACTCGCGCCGGCGCGCGCCCTATCGCCCCCATGATATGGGCTTTCAATCGCTACCGAACGCAACCTCCCATCTATCCAAGAGAACTGCTAGCTTGAAACTCTTTTCCGAACTCGGCCTGAGCGCCAAGGTTCTGGCAGCCGTGCAGGCAGCCGGATACAATGAACCGACGCCGATTCAGGAACAGGCCATTCCGCATGCGCTCCAGCGCCGGGATGTTCTGGGAATTGCGCAGACGGGAACCGGCAAGACCGCATCCTTCGTCCTGCCCATGCTGACCATGCTCGAGAAAGGGCGCGCGCGCGCGCGGATGCCGCGCACGCTGATCATCGAGCCGACGCGCGAGCTTGCCGCGCAGGTCGAGGAATCCTTCACCCGCTACGGTCTCGACCAGAAGCTCAATGTCGCGCTGCTGATCGGTGGTGTGTCCTTCGCCGATCAGGATCGCAAGATCGATCGCGGCGCCGATGTCCTCATCGCCACGCCGGGTCGTCTGCTGGACCATTTCGAGCGCGGCAAGCTGCTGATGACCGCTGTCGAGGTCCTCGTCATCGACGAAGCCGACCGCATGCTGGACATGGGCTTCATCCCGGACATCGAGCGCATCTGCAAGCTGCTGCCGGTGACCCGGCAGACGCTGTTCTTCTCGGCGACCATGCCGCCGGAGATCACCCGGCTGACGGAACAGTTCCTGCAGAACCCGGTCCGCGTCGAGGTCGCCAAGCCGGCTTCGGCCGCGCTGACCGTGACGCAGCGCATGGTCGCGACCAAGAAGGACGATTTCGAAAAGCGCGAGACGCTGCGCCGGATTCTCCGCGACCAGACAGACCTGACCAACGCCATCATCTTCTGCAACCGCAAGCGTGACGTGGCAACGCTGTTCCGCTCGCTGGAGCGCCATGGCTTTTCTGCCGGCGCGCTGCATGGCGACATGGATCAGACGTCGCGCACCGCAATGCTGCAGGGTTTCCGCGACAACAAGATCCAGTTGCTGGTCGCCTCCGACGTCGCGGCCCGCGGCCTCGACATCCCGGCCGTCAGCCATGTCTTCAATTTCGACGTGCCGATCCATGCCGAGGATTACGTCCACCGCATTGGCCGCACCGGCCGGGCCGGACGGTCGGGCCAGGCCTTCACCCTGGTGACCAAGGCCGACAAGAAGCATGTCGACGCGATCGAGAAACTGATCGGCACGCAGGTCGAGTGGCTCGGCGAGCCGCTCAACGCCGTCAGCGACGACGAGACCAGCGAGAAGCCGGCCCGTCGCAGCGGCAGCGGCCGCCGCACGCCGTCGACCCGGCGTCGCGGGTCCGCAGCCGCTGAGGATCAGGCGGTCGAGACGACGGCGCCCGAGCAGGCTCCCGTGGCCGAGCCTGCAGTGGTGCGCGCCGAATCCGGCGAACTCGATGTCCCCGTCGAGGCGATCACCCGGGACATGTCCGCCGACGTCATCGATGAGGATCCGGCGCCCAGCCAGAAGCCGAGCCGCAACCGCGCTGCGTCCAGTGAACGCGCCCGCCCGGCTTCGCCGCGCGCGCGTGGTGCCAAGCCGGCCGCTCCGCGTGGCCGAAACGACGATGGCGGCAAGTCGCCCGTCGGGTTCGGCGACGACATCCCGGCCTTCATGCTGATCGGGACCGGCACCTGACGGTGCCGGCCTGACGACCTCTCAGACCTGAATCGAAACGCCGGATGTGTGTTCACTCATCCGGCGTAATTCTGTCCGGGCCTGCTTGGTGATGTCCATGGTCAGCGACACGGCCCCGTCTTCGCGGTCGTCCCGCTCGGTCACCGTGGCGTTCTCGTAGATCCACGGCACGAAGCCCATGGCGTCCGGCGCGAGGTCCACGGTCATCGAGACCGTGCCGCCGCCGATACGCCGTTCCACATCGACCAGCAGCGCTTCGACGCCCACGCCCGTGACGGCCGAGACCAGATGTACGGCGTCGGGATCGGGCAGGCTCTCGCGCATGGTGGTCAGATGCTGGACACCGGCCTCGTCCAGAAGGTCGACCTTGTTCCAGATCTCGACGACATGGTCGCTGTCGTCCACGTCGATATCCAGGTCGCGCAGGATCTTCCGCACATCCTCGGCCTGCGCCAGCGTGTCCGGGTCGGCCACGTCGCGCACATGCAGCACGATGTCGGCCTCGATCACCTCTTCCAGCGTCGCCCGGAAGGCGGCGACCAGATGCGTCGGCAGGTCCGACACGAAGCCCACCGTGTCCGAGAACAGGATCTCCGTGCCGTGGGGCAGCGTCGTGCGGCGAAGCGTCGGATCCAGCGTCGCAAAGAGGAGGTCCTGCGCCATGACGTCGGCACCGGTCAGGCGATTGAACAGTGTCGACTTGCCGGCATTGGTGTAGCCGACGAGGGCGACCACCGGATGCGGCGCCTTCTTGCGCTGGGCACGATGGAGCTGCCGGGTTCGCCGGACCTGCTCGAGGTCCTTCTCCAGCCGCTTGATCTTTTCCTGCAGCTGCCGACGATCAGATTCGATCTGCGTCTCGCCCGGACCGCCGAGGAAGCCGGCGCCGCCCCGCTGGCGCTCCAGATGGGTCCAGCTCCGCACGAGCCGGCCACGCTGGTAGTTCAGATGCGCCAGCTCGACCTGCAGGCGGCCTTCCTTGGTGCGCGCGCGTTCGCCGAAGATCTCGAGAATGAGCCCGGTCCGGTCCAGGACCTTGACGTTCAGCTCCTTTTCCAGATTGCGCTGCTGCACCGGCGTGAGCGGATGGTCGAACACCACCAGCCCGATCTCCTCGCCGGCGACGACGCCCTTCATCTCCTCGACCTTGCCGGTGCCGATCAGCGTGGCCGGACGCGGCCGCTGCCCGCTGACGACGCCGCTGGCAACGATGTCGAGCCCGATGGCCGCGGCAAGGCCCATCGCCTCGGCCAGGCGCGCCTCGTGGCTGCGGCGCGGCGCGTCGGCGATGCCCGACGCGTCGTCCTGCACCGGATATTGCTTGAACACCGGCACGTAGACGGCCGCCCGTGTCGGAACGGTCTTGTGTTCGATCGGGCCCCGCGGACCGGTTTCTCTATGTTCGGCCAATCAGTCTTTCCTGTCTTCGTCGCTGCCATCGTACATGTGCACGGGCTGGGACGGCATGATGGTGGAGATGGCGTGCTTGTAGACCAGTTGGGAATGCCCGTCGCGACGCAACAGCACGCAGAAATTGTCGAAGGATGTGACGACGCCGGTCAGCTTGACGCCGTTGACCAGAAAGATGGTCAGCGAGATCTTCTGCTTGCGGACGGTGTTGAGGAAGAGGTCCTGGAGGTTCTGCGTGCGTTCGGCCATATGGTCCTTGTCCTGTTCTTATTGGCGTCGGCTGGGACCGGTTGGTGCCGGTCGGTCCGCGCATTGTCTCGCACCCGTTGGTCGGGCGATACGGCTTCGTCGATCTGACAGGTCTCGCCGCCGGACCTGTCCGTCTATGCTCGCCCGCGATCAACGCCGGCGAAACCCGATGTTTTGCCGCAAGGAAAGCTCCCTTCGGACATGACACCGGCATGGGCTGGACATCAAGCATGTGCAGGCCTCCCTGCCGACATTTATGTCGGCGTGGCGACGAGCAACAGAGGTTGGAAAGCGCGGATCAGAAGAATTCGAGGCTGACCCGGAAGAGCTGCTCCACATGGCGCACCGCACCGGCAGCAGCAAAGATCACGACACGGTCTTTGGCCTTAATCTTGGTCTGGCCGCTGGGCTGCACGAACTGGCCGTCGCGATAGATCGCGCCGACGCGCAGGTCGGGTGGCAAATCCAGCTCGCGCAGCGGCGTGCCGACCAGCGGCGAGGTTTCGAGCGCTTCGGCCTCGATCGCTTCCGCCAGGCCGTTCTGGATGGAGTGAACAGCCCGGATCCGGCCGCGACGCACATGCTGAAGGACCCGCGAGATCGTCACCGAGCGCGGGTTGATGAAGGCGTCGATGCCCAGCGTGCGGGTGAAGGTCTGGTAGTCGGGGTCGTTGAGAAGCGCCAGATTCCCCTTGCAGCCCAGCCGCTTGGCCATGACGCTGGACAGGATGTTGACCTTGTCGTCGTTGGTCAGCGCGACCAGGAGGTCGGCCTCGGCGATGTCGGCCTCGTTGAGGATGGTCTGGTCGAGCCCGCTGCCATGCAGGACGATCGTCCGCTTCAGGCTGTCGGCGATCGTCACCGCCCGCTCGTGCTTGGTCTCCAGCACGCGGATCTTGGCGCCCAGATTGCGCTTTTCCATCTCATGGGCGACGTAGAAGCCGATATTGCCGCCGCCGACGATCACGATGCGACCGGCCTCGGGCTCCTCGTGGCCGAACAGGCCGAGGGTGCGCTTCACATGGCTGCGCTCGGCGACGACATAGGCGATGTCGCCCGCCACCATCTGGTCCGAGGACGTCGGCACGAAGAGCTGGTCGCTGCGCAGGATGCCGACCACCGTCGCCTTCAGATCCGGGAAGAGCTCGGTGAGCTGGGCGAGCGGCGTATCGACCACCGGGCAGTCGTCCCGGCATTCGATCGCCACCATGGCGATCGTGTCGTTGGCGAAACGCACGACGTCCATCGCGCCGGGCAGCGCAATGCGGCGCAGCGCCATCTCGCCGACCTCGACCTCGGGCGAGATGATGACGTCGATCGGCATGTTGTCGGTGGAGAACAGGTTCTGCCAGTGGGACTTCAGATAGCTCTGCGAGCGGATGCGCGCGATCTTGGTCGGCACGTTGAACAGCGAATGGGCCACCTGGCAGGCGACCATGTTGACCTCGTCATGCAGGGTCACGGCGATGATCATGTCCGCCTGCTCGGCCCCGGCCTCGGCCAGAACATCCGGATGGGCGCCATGGCCGACGAAGCCGCGCGCGTCCAGATTGTCGCGAATCGCCTGGACCAGCGACCGCGACGTGTCGATCACCGAGACGTCGTTGCGCTCGGACGCCAGCCGTTCGGCAATGCCGTATCCGACCTGGCCTGCACCACAGATCACGACTCTCATCGGTTCCGCCCTTCAAACGCCGCACCGCTCACGAGCCGCGTTCCTAATGCTTCGCGCGCAAGAGCGCAAAGCCTCGCCGCGCCCGGGCTGCCGCGACAGGCGAGCGGGTCCTTAGCGGGCACGCAGGTTGATGCCGTTGCCGCTCAGATGCCAAGCGATTTCAGCTTGCGATGGAGGGCCGAGCGCTCCATGCCGACGAATTCCGCGGTTCGCGAGATATTGCCGCCGAAGCGGTTGATCTGCGCGACGAGATATTCCTTCTCGAAAACCTCGCGCGCATCGCGCAAAGGCAGGGCCAGGATCTGGCCGTCCGACTGGCTCGGCGTCTGTGGCAGCATCTCGCCGACCTCGCGCGGCAGCATGTCGGCCGAGATGGTCGTCTCGGCATCGCCCTCGCGCGACAGGATCATCAGCCGCTCGACATTGTTGCGCAGCTGCCGGACATTGCCCGGCCATTCGCTGGATTGCAGCACGGCCATCGCCTCGGGGCTGATCGCCCGCGGCTTGATGCCCGTCTGCTCGCTGATCTGCTTCATGAAGGCCTCGATCAGCGTCGGAATGTCCTGGCGCCTGTCGGCGAGCGGCGGTACCTGCACGGGCACCACGGCAAGACGGTGATACAGATCCTCGCGGAAGGCGCCTTCGGCGATCATGGATTCCAGGTTCTGCGCCGTGGATGAGATGATGCGCACATCGACCTTGACCCGCTTCGACCCGCCGACCCGCTCGAAGGTCTGTTCGGTCAGGACACGCAGGATCTTGTTCTGGGTCTCGCGCGGCATGTCCCCGACCTCGTCGAGGAACAGGATGCCGCCATGGGCCTCCTCGAGCGCGCCGACCTTGCGCTCGACGCCGGGTGGCGCCTCGGTGCCGAAGAGCTCGACCTCCATGCGGTCGGGCGTGATCGCCGCCGCGTTCAGGGCCACGAAGGGTCCGTTCGCGCGGCTGGAGCCCGCATGGATCGCGCGTGCGACCATCTCCTTGCCGGAGCCCGACGCGCCGAGGATCATCACCCGGCTGTTGGTCGGCGCGACGCGCTCGATCAGCGTGCGCAACTGGTTCATCGGATGTGACTTGCCGATCAGCTCGGCGAAGTCTGACGACCGCCGGCGCAGTTCGGACACCTCGCGCTTGAGCTTGGAATTCTCCAGCGCGCGTTCGGCGACGAGGATCAGGCGGTCGGCCTTGAACGGCTTTTCGATATAGTCGTAGGCGCCGCGCCGGATGGCCGAGACCGCGGTCTCGATGTTGCCGTGGCCCGAGATCATGACCACAGGCACCTCCGGATGCTGCGCCTTGATGGCGTCGAGCAGGTCGAGGCCGTCCAGCCGGCTGCCCTGCAGCCAGATGTCCAGGAAGACGAGCCGGGGAACACGCTCGGCGATCGACTGCAAGGCGGCGTCGGAGCCCCCTGCGGTTCGCGTCTCGTGTCCCTCGTCCTCGAGGATCCCCGCCACCAGTTCACGGATGTCGGCTTCGTCGTCGACGACCAGAATGTCCGATGCCATCGATCTCACCAATCCTTTCTCATGTCCCGTCAGTCTCCCCCGCCTCGGCGGTCGCAAAGCCTTCTGCCGGCAGGGTGATGCGCACCAGCGCCCCGTGCGGCTGATCGGGAGCGTCGTCGAGTTCGATCGTTCCGCCGTGTTCCTCGATGATCTTGCGCACGATCGCGAGGCCCAGTCCCGTCCCCTTCTCGCGCGTTGTCATGTAGGGCTCCAGCAGCCGATCTCGATCCTCCTGGGGAAAGCCCCGGCCGTTGTCGCTGATCTCGACCAGATGCCATTGCGCGCCCGGCACGGCCCGGATCCGGATCTGGCCATCGGCGATCTCCGAATTTTCCAGCGATTCCACAGCGTTCTTCACCAGATTCCCGAAGGCCTGGGAGAGCAAACGGATATCGAACGAGCCCAGCAACGGTTCGTCGGATATGTCTGCCACGAATGAAATGCCGTGATCTCCCATCTCACGCATGAACACTGCTTCACGCAACGCTTCACGCAGGTCCTTCGGTTCCAACCGCGGCTTCGGCATCCGCGCGAAGGTCGAGAATTCGTCGACCATCCGGCCGATGTCTGAGACCTGACGCACGATGGTCTCGATGCAGCGATCGAACACCTCGCGGTCGTCCTCGACGCGCTTGCCGTAGCGCCGCCGGATGCGCTCGGCCGAGAGCTGGATCGGCGTCAGCGGGTTCTTGATCTCGTGGGCGATGCGCCGCGCCACGTCGGCCCATGCGGAAGACCGTTGCGCATCAACGAGGTCGGTGATGTCGTCGATGGTCACGACGCTGGAGCGCGCGCCCTCGCTCTCCTCGGAGGAGGTGATCCGGATTGCCAGCGTGCGCTCGCGATCTCGGATGCGCAGCTTCACCTGTTCCTGGAACTCGGGCCGCGAGGAGACGGTGGCGGCCTCGAAAACCTTGCCGATGGCCGGGAAGACCGCGACCAGCGGGCGGCCGACGATCTCTTGCGCATCGACATGCAGAATCCGCTCGGCCGACGGGTTGAGCATCGAGACCGATCCGTCACGCTCGACCCCGATCACGCCGACGGTCACGCCGGACAGCACCGCCTCTGTGAAGCGCCGGCGCTCGTCGATGACGTCCTTGGCGTGGACCAGCTCCGAGCGCTGGCTGCGCAGTTGGAGGATCATGTTGTTGAAGGTGTTGGAGAGCGACCCGACATCGCCGTCGGATGCGCGCACCGGCACCGAGACGGCGAGATTGCCGCCGGAGACCTCGTCAGCCGCTCCCATCAGCAGCCGGATCGGCCGGACCAGCCGGTCGGCGACGCCGATCCCCGTCCAGATCGCCGACAGCAGCACGATCAGCATGATGCCCAGATAGAGCAGCGCGAAGGCCACCTGCAGGCCGAAGCGATTGGCCTGCAGGCTGGAATACTCGGCCGAACGCTCCTCCATCAGACGCAGCGCGTCCAGCACCTCCGGATCGACGGCACGCACGGTGTAGAGATAGCTCTCGGGCAATTGCCGCAGCTTGATGATCGCACCGACGAGATTGGTGACGCCCGGCGGAATGAACACCAGATTGCCGTCCTCGGCCCGCTCAAGGGCATCGGCGGGCGGCACCGGCAAGGGACGCTCCACGTCCACCTCGGCCCGCAGGAACGGCGTGCCGTCGCTTCGCAGGATCTGTGCCCCGAGCAACGAGCGCCCCTTGGCCTGATCGGTCATCAGGTTCTGGAAACCGTTGCGGTCGAGGTCGAAGAGCCGTCGCTGCTGGTCCAGATCGTAGGCCATCGACAGGGTCGAGCCCTGCAGGTTGCGGGCGTTCTCGTTGACATAGGCACGGGCGACGCTGATCGACGATTCCACGATCGTGCGGGTGCGGATCTCGAACCAGCGGTCCAGACCCAGATCGAGCGTGACGCCGGCGACGATCGCCACGAGGAGCGCCGGCAGCGCCGCGACGATCGAGAACAGAACGACGATGCGCACATGCAGGCGGGAGGCCGCCCTGCCCTGTCGCCGCGCCCGGACCATGCGCAGCACCTCGCGCCCGATCAGGACGCATAGCAGCGCCACGAAAGCGCCGTTCACGATGGTCGCGATGGTGACGATCGTGTCTGTCGGCGGGATCGGCGTCAGCCCCATCAGGACGACGAAGGAAATCGCGCCGGTGACCAGCGCGCCCACGACCGCGATCAGGCCAGGCACCAGCATGAAGCGGCGCCGTTCCATCAGGAACGGCACCTCGCGTTCGCTCTGGTGTGGGGTCAGGGTCATGGATCGCAGCAATCGAACATCACGTGGCCACAATGCAACGGATTGTGGCCATAGTGCAACGAGGCTGCAAATTCATCGCTCAGCGGATCGAACGGATCACCGAAATGTCGAGGTCGCGGATCTTCTTGCGCAGCGTGTTGCGGTTGACGCCGAGAAGATCGGCGGCCTTCACCTGGTTGCCGCGGGTGGCTGCCAGTGCCGCCGCGATCAGCGGATATTCCACCTCGCGCAGGATCCGGCCGTGCAGCCCCGGCGGCGGCAGATCGTCCCCGAAGGACGCGAAATAGTCCGACAGATAGCGTTCGACCGCGGCGCTGAGGTCGATGGGCTTGCCGCCGTCTGCCTCGAGGCCCGGCGCGCGCGCCACGTCGTTGGACAATTCGTGTTCGACGAGTTCGGCCGAGATCTCGTCCTGGGGATAGAGCGCCGACAGGCGGCGAACGAGGTTTTCCAGTTCGCGCACATTGCCCGGCCAGGGATAGCGGCGCATCACGTCGAGCGCACCCTGGCTCAGCATCTTGCGCGGCAGTCCCTGCTTCTCCGCTTCGGTGAAGAAGTGCCGGGCCAGATCGGCCAGATCCTCGATGCGCTCGCGCAACGGCGGCAGGCGCAGGGGCACGACGTTCAGCCGATAGAACAGATCCTCGCGGAACATGCCGCGGGCGATGAGCTGACGCAGATCCTTGTTCGTCGCCGCCACGATCCGCACGTCGGTGGCGATCGGCGTGCGTCCGCCGACGACCGTGTATTCGCCCTGCTGCAGGACGCGCAGCAGCCGGGTCTGGGCCTCCATCGGCATGTCGCCGATCTCGTCGAGAAACAGCGTGCCGCCTTCGGCCTGTTCGAAGCGGCCACTGGTGCGCGCCTGGGCGCCGGTGAAGGCGCCCTTCTCATGGCCGAACAGCTCCGATTCGATCAGCTCGCGCGGGATCGCCGCCATGTTGATGGCCACGAACGGCCCTTTGCGCCGGCGCCCGTAATCGTGCAGCGCCCGCGCGACCAGTTCCTTGCCGGTGCCCGACTCGCCGGTGATCGTCACCGTCAGGTCGGTCTGCATCATGCGGGCGAGCGCCCGGTAGATGTCCTGCATCGCCGGCGAGCGGCCGACCAGCGGCATGGAATCGTGCAGATCGTCCGCCGCGTCCTGGCGACGGCTGTCCTTCGGCTCCGACAGGGCGCGCCGGACGATGGCGACGAGCTCGGTCAGGTCGAAGGGCTTGGGAATGTAGTCGTAGGCGCCCTTCTCCGACGCCTTGATGGCGGTCATGAAGGTGTTCTGCGCACTCATCACGATGACCGGCAGGTCGGGACGCGAGTTCTTGATCTTCGGCAGGGTGTCGAAGGCATTGCCGTCGGGCATCAGCACGTCGGTGATGACCAGATCGCCCTCACCCGCCGCGATCCAGCGCCACAACGTGGCGATGTTCGAGGTGACCCGCACTTCGAAGCCGGCCCGCATCAGCGCCTGGGAGACGACCGTCCGGATCGCGGAATCATCGTCGGCAACGAGAATCTGCATGCTCATTCCAAATCCTCAGACTTCCGTGGCCGTGGGGGTCTCGTGCGACACCGGCTCCACCATCTCGCGCCAGGCCGGCATGAGGATGCGGAACGACGTGTGGCCTTCATGGGATTCACATTCGATGACGCCGCCATGGTCGCCGACGATCTTCGCGACGAGGGCCAGGCCGAGCCCCGAGCCGCTGGGCTTGGTCGTCACGAAGGGGTCGAAGATGTTCTCGCGTATGTCGTCGGGAATGCCGTCGCCATTGTCCTCGACGGTGAATTCCAGCGGCAGCGTCACGCGATCGCGGGTCCCGGGCACCGACAGCCGGACACCCGGCTTGAACGCGGTGATCAGGCGGATTTCGCCATTCTCCCGGTCGCCCACCGCCTCGGCGGCGTTCTTCACCAGATTGAGGAAGATCTGCACGAGCTGGTCGCGATTGGCGAAGACGGGCGGCAGGGACGGATCGTAGAGCTCGGTGATCTTGATCCGCCGGGCGACGCCCGAGCGCGCCAGCGTCTTCACGTGTTCTAGCACCGAATGGATGTTCACGGCCGACCGCTCGATCGGCCGCTGGTCGGAAAACACTTCCATCCGGTCGACGAGCTTGACGATCCGGTCGCTCTCTTCCTGGATCAGGCGCGTGAGGCTGCGATCCTCGTCGCTTGCGGAGGTCGCCAGCAGCTGGGCGGCGCCCTTGATCCCGGACAGCGGATTGCGAATCTCGTGGGCCAGCATCGCGGCAAGCCCGGTCACCGACCTTGCGGCCGAGCGATGGGTCAGCTGCCGGTCCATCTTCTCGGCGATCGAGCGCAGCTGGATCATCACCACGACGAGGTCGGGATCGTCCGGCAGGTTCGACACATACAGATCGACCAGGCGTTCACCGCCGAGCCGCGGCGACGACACGTCCACGCGGTACTCGCTGATCCGCCCCTGCTGCTCGCGCACCTGATCGATCAGGGCGAAGAGCGGGCTGTCGGCCGGTACGAAATCCTGCAGCCGCCGCTTGGCGAGATACGCCATTCCGGCGGAGAAGAACTGCTCGGCATCGGAATTGGCGAAGCGGAACCGGCCGCTGCGGTCGATGACGACCACCGGATGCGGCAGGGCGTTGAGGATCCCCGTCTGTGTGGTCGCAAGATCCGGGGGGATCGCTTGATCGTTCATGGCTCAGGCTGCTTCCTGCAGGGAGGGCGATGCGAGGTTCGGCTCGACGTCCAGAAGGCGCGTATCGGCGAGAAGCCGCCGCAAGAGGGTGAGAACCGTCTTCGGGTCCTGACCCGACATCACCGCCAGCCGGTCTGCCTTGGGCACGGGGCCGAAGGCATGGGCAAAGCGGTCGAGATACCAGCCCAGATGCTTGCGGGCGTGGCGGACGCCGGTGCGGCTGCCGTAATGGTCAAGCATTGCCTCGTAATGTTCGGCGACGAAATCGCCCAGCGATTGCCGTGCGAGATGGTCGGCCCCGATTGCGCCGGCCATCAGTCCCGGCAGCCAGGGGCGGCCCTGCGCCCCGCGGCCTATCATCACCGCGTCGGCGCCGCTCTGGGACAGCATCGATGCCAGCTGCCCGCCCGCGACGAGGTCGCCATTGGCGACGAGCGGCACCGAGACCGCCTCCCGAACGGCGGCGATCGCCTGCCAGTCGGCCTCGCCCTCGTAGAAGTCGCTGCGCGTGCGCCCGTGCACCGTGATCATGGCGACACCCGCCGCCTGCGCCGCCGCCGCTAGCTCGGGAGCGTTCATTGACTGACGATCCCAGCCGAGCCGCATCTTCAGCGTGACCGGCACGCTGCCGGCGCCGGCCACCGTCGCCTCGACGATCCGCAGCGCCAGTTCCGGTTCGCGCATGAGCGCCGAGCCGGACAGGCCGCCAACCACCTTCTTGGCCGGGCACCCCATGTTGATGTCGATGACGTCCGTGCCCGAATCTGCCAGTTGCGCGGCGGCCCGCCCCATCCAGGCCGGATCGCGACCGGCCAGTTGCACGACGTGCAGGCCGGGGCCATCCCGCATGGCTCGCAAGGCGCTCTCGTCGCAGCCTTTCACGAACTCGCCGCTGGCGACCATCTCCGACACGACCATGCCGGCGCCGAATCGCCGCGCGAGGCGGCGGAACGGCACGTCGGAAATCCCCGACAGCGGTGCGAGCAGCACATGATTGCCCAGAACGTGGTTCCCCAAGCGCAGCGGCGTGCGAACAACGGGAAGGGCCGGAGCGCGATCGCCCAATGTTTGAGCGCTTGCGGGATGTGTCGTTTCTTGCATCATTTCGCTGTAACTTATCCGGGCATGCACAAAAGACAAGCATGTGCCTTGCATAGCTGCTTCCCTCTATGGTTCACGCAGGCGATGGAAACGTGACGGGAACGGGCTATGAAGCGGAGCGTGGCTGCGGTCATCGTGGCGGCAGGGCGCGGCGAACGGGCGGGTCTGTCCAGCCAGGGCCCCAAACAGTACCGTTTGCTCGCCGGACGGGCCGTCATCGCGCATACGATCCGCATCTTCCTGCAGCATCCCGCCATCGACCGGGTCGTCCTCGTCATCCACAGGGATGATCGTGAACTTCTGAGCGCAGCACTCGGCAAGGACCTCGATCAGGTCCAGATCACCCTCGGAGGCGCGACTCGCCAGGATTCGGTCCGCCGCGGTCTCGCGGGCCTCGCCGATGCCGCCCCCGACCTCGTGCTGATTCACGATGCCGTCCGCCCCTTTGCCGATGCGGCCCTGATCGACCGCACCCTGGCGGCCATCGACGATGCAGCAGGCGCGATCCCCGCCATCGCAGTTCCCGATACGCTGAAGAAGGCCGGCCCCGACGGGCAGATCGAAGCGACGGTCGACCGCCGCGCGCTCCATGCCGCGCAGACGCCGCAGGGCTTTCCCTTCATCGCGATCCTCGATGCCCATGAGGCGGCCGCCGCGTCCGGACGCGATGACTTCACCGACGACTCCTCGATTGCCGAATGGGCGGGGCTTGCCGTGCGCCTGGTCGAGGGTCTCGCGGAGAACGTGAAACTGACGACGGCTCGTGATATCGCGCTGGCGGACGAGCGGATGCGGGGAATGCGACCGATGATCGATGTCAGGACAGGCAATGGCTACGACGTGCACCGTCTCGTCGCCGGCGACCACGTCACCCTGTGCGGCATCGCCATTCCCCACGACCAGGCGCTGGACGGCCATTCCGATGCCGATGTCGGCCTGCACGCCCTCACCGATGCGCTGCTGGCGACCTGCGGAGCCGGCGACATCGGGGATCATTTCCCACCGAGCGACCCGCAATGGCGCGGCGCGCCGTCCCGCATCTTCGTGGAGAAAGCGGTCGAGATCGTGCGCGCCAGGGGCGGACGGATCATGAATGCCGACATTTCGCTGATCTGCGAGGCGCCGAAGATCGCCCCGCATCGCGCCGCCATGCGCGCAGCGATCGCCGACATGATCGGGCTCGACGCCGCACGGGTGTCGGTCAAGGCGACGACCAACGAGACCATCGGCTTTGTCGGCCGCCGCGAGGGCATCGCCGCGATCGCGACGGCGAGCGTGTCCTATGGAGAGGGCTTGTGAGCGCAGGGGCAGCGGCGATCGCAGACAGGGCCCGGGCGGTGATCACCGCCTATGCCGAGGCGCAGCTCACCGTCGCGACCGCCGAATCGTGCACCGGCGGCATGATCGCGGCGGCGCTGACGGACATCGCCGGCTCGTCCGCCGTGTTCGACCGGGGCTATGTCACCTATTCCAATGCCGCCAAGATCGACATGATCGGAGTGGATGCGGCGACGCTCGCCGCCCACGGGGCGGTGTCCGAAGCGGTTGCACGGCAGATGGCCGAAGGGGCTCGCGATGCCTCCTGGGCCAGCGTCGCCGTCTCCGTGACAGGGATTGCCGGGCCGGGCGGCGGAAGCCCCGACAAGCCGGTCGGACTGGTCCATTTCGCTTGTGCCGGGCCGCATCCCACACGTCACAGGGAATGCCGCTTCGGGCCGCTGAGCCGGGCAGAGATCCGTACTGCCAGCGTTCAGGTGGCTCTGGACATGCTGCTCGACGCGTTGCGCGTTCAACCCGCCGTCTGAGCGTTCCCTGCCGCGTCGCCGTAGATCACGTCGGCCCGCGCCTCGAAGGCCTCGGCAAAACGGCGGAAGGCGTAGTCGAACATCGACCCCATCAGAAGCCCCAGGGTGCGGCTCTTGAACTCGTATTCGATGTCGAACTTCACGTCGCAGGCCGCGTCGCCCGCGGGCACGAAGTCCCAGCGATTGTCCAGATAGCGGAACGGTCCCTCGACATATTTGACGTCGATCCGGCGTTCCTCGGGCTTCAGCATGACCTTTGTGGAGAAGGTCTCGCGAACCATCTTGTAGGCGACGGTCATGTCGGCAACGAGCAGCGTCTTGCCATCCCGTTCCCGGCGCGACCGGACGATCAGCTGCTGGCACAGCGGCAGGAATTCCGGGTATCGCTCGACATCGGCGACAAGCGCGAACATCTCGTCGGCGGAGTGGTGCACACGGCGCGTGGTCTGGAAATGAGCCATGGGAAACGCTGTCAGGCGGCCGTGCGGCGGGCCAGTCGAGCCGCCTTCAGCCGTTCGAAATCCTCGCCGGCATGATGCGAGGAACGCGTCAGCGGGCTGGACGAGACCACGAGGAAGCCCTTGGCCAAGGCCACGGTCTCGAAAGACTGGAACTCCTCCGGCGTTACGAAACGCAACACCGCATGGTGCTTCTTGGTCGGCTGCAGGTACTGGCCGATGGTCAGGAAGTCGACATCAGCGGTACGCAGATCGTCCATGAGCTGCAGCACCTCGTTCCGCTCCTCGCCCAGCCCGACCATGATGCCGGATTTGGTGAAGATCGTCGGATCAAGTTCCTTCACCCGCTGCAGAAGCCGGATCGAGTGGAAGTACCGGGCGCCCGGGCGCACCGTGAGGTACTTCGACGGCACCGTTTCGAGATTGTGGTTGAAGACGTCCGGCTTGGCCGCAACGACCGTTTCCAGCGCCTCCGGCTTGCGCAGGAAGTCCGGCGTCAGGATTTCAACCGTGGTGCCAGGCGCTGCCGCGCGGATGGCCCGAATGGTCTCGACGAAATGCTGGGCGCCACCATCGGCCAGGTCGTCGCGGTCGACGGAGGTGATGACCACATGGTTGAGGCCCATTGCCGCCACGGCGCGGCCAACGCTCGCCGGCTCGCTCGGGTCGAGCGGATTGGGCATGCCCGTCGCCACGTTGCAGAAGGCGCAGGCGCGGGTGCAGATCCCGCCCATGATCATGAAGGTCGCGTGCTTCTTCTCCCAGCAACCCCCGATATTGGGGCAGCCGGCCTCTTCGCACACGGTGATGAGGTTGTTGGTGCGCGCGATCTCGCGCGTCTCCTGATAGCCCTTCGAGACCGGCGCCTTGACGCGCAGCCAGTCCGGCTTGCGCAGGCTCGTCGCCTGGTCCGGACGGTGGGCTTTTTCGGGATGCCGCGGTCGAGGCTTGGCCTCGACCGCAAGACGGTTATCGAGCACGGTGACCATGGGCTTCAATTAAGCTCCCGAGCGCGGCAGTGCAATCGTTGCGGCGCGGTCATCGTGCATGACCGGTGCCTAGCGCCGGAACAACCGGACGATGAATATCAGCAGGCAGGCGCCCACGAACCCGACGATCAGATATTCCCAAGAGAAGGTGGCGCTCGCACCAGAGCCTAGCCCGGTCAACCGGAGGATGAGGCTCAGGACGATGGCGCCCACAACGCCGAGAATGATGTTCATGAGAACGCCCATGTCGCTCTTCATGACTTTTTCTGCCAGCCAGCCTGCAATGCCACCGACGATGATGGCTGCGAGAAAACTTCCGATCATGCGCTGAAACTCCGTTTCGCGTTTGGTATGGTCGGCTGATAGCTAGCGCAGGCACCCGACAGGCAAGAGCTTGCCCGTGCGATTCTACGTGTGGATGACGCGTCCATAGGCATCCAGAACGCTCTCGTGCATCGTTTCCGAGAGGGTGGGATGCGGGAACACGGTGTGCATGAGTTCGGCCTCGGTCGTCTCCAGCCCCATCGCGATGACGAACCCCTGGATCAGCTCCGTGACTTCCGCCCCGACCATATGCGCGCCGAGCAGCTCGCCCGTCTTGGCGTCGAACACGGTCTTGACCAGACCCTCCGGCTCGCCGAGCGCGATGGCCTTGCCATTGCCCTTGAAGTTGAAGCGGCCGACCTTGACTTCGCGCCCGGCCTCCTTGGCCTTCGCCTCCGTCAGGCCGACGCTGGCGACCTGCGGCTGGCAGTAGGTGCAGCCGGGGATCTCGGTCTTCTTCATCGGATGGACATCGAGGCCCTTGATCTTCTCGACGCAGATCGAGCCCTCGTGCTCGGCCTTGTGGGCGAGCATCGGGGGTCCGGCCACATCGCCGATGGCATAGATGCCCTCGACATTGGTGCGGCCGTAGCCGTCGACCTTGACGATCCCGCGCTCGATTGCGACGCCGGCCTCCTCGAGACCCAGCCCTTCGGTGTTGCCCTGGACGCCGACCGCAGAGATCAGCCGTTCGGCCGTCAACGTCTGGGACTTGCCATCCTTGGTCTCGACGGTGACGGTGACCCCGTCGCCCCCCTTCTCGACCTTGGCGACCTTGGCGTCGGTGAGGATCTTCAGGCCCTGCTTCTCGAACTGCTTGCGCGCGACCGCGGCGATCTCGGCATCTTCCACCGGCATGATCTGCGGCAGCAGCTCGACCACCGTCACCTCGGCGCCCATGGTGCGATAGAAAGAGGCGAACTCGATGCCGATCGCGCCGGAGCCCATGACGATGAGGCTCTTCGGCATCGCCTTCGGCTTCATCGCCTCGAAATAGGTCCAGATGCGGTCGCCGTCCGGCTCGATGCCCGGCAACACCCGGGGGCGCGCGCCAGTTGCGACGATGACGTACTTGGCCTTGTAGCTGCCCTCCCCGAGCACACCCTTCGGCACCGGGTTCTGCGGCTCGACCACCGGCTTCTTCATCTTGCCGACGGACACCTCGACCGGACCGCCCTTGCCGGCCTTGGTGATCTTCGCCTCGCCCCAGATGACGTCGATCTTGTTCTTCTTCATCAGGTAGCCGACGCCGCCATTGAGCTGCGCCGAGACGCCGCGCGAGCGCTTGACCACCGCCTCCATGTCGAATTCGGGCTTGGCGATCGTCAGGCCGTAGGCCGCGGCATTCTCTGCGTAGTGGAAAATTTCGGCCGAGCGCAGCAGCGCCTTGGTCGGGATGCAGCCCCAGTTGAGGCAGATGCCGCCGAGATGCTCGCGCTCCACCACGGCGGTCTTGAAGCCGAGCTGGGCGGCGCGGATCGCCGCGACATAGCCGCCGGGCCCGCCGCCGATGATGAGGATGTCGTAGGTGTCAGCCATGGGGGATCTCCTGGGACGCCGAAACTTCGTTGGCCGGGGAAGCGACTGCGGAGCCGCCCCGCCTTCCGGCCACAACAGGTGCGTAGGCCGCCGTCTGCCGAGCGCCGGACGCGGGGCAGCACGGCGACCGGATCATGCCGTATCGCCGAGCAACGCCTCGACCGGCGCGATCAGCGCCTCGCCGAGCGCCCGCGTGTGCTCCGCCGACAGGTGGATGCCGTCGAGCGGGGTGGTCTCGCAGACTTCCGAGGCGTCGAAAATCGCGCAGCCGTATTCCTCCGCGACCTTGGTGCAAGCGGAGCGGAAATGCTGCGATTCCTCGACCGCGTGCCCGAAGAGCAGCGCGAAATCCGGCTCGGTGGTCGTGGTGAACATGGGCGGCGCCACGATCAGGATCTTCGGCGCCGCGTAGCCCCGCTGGTAGGGATAGGTCAGGATGATCTCGACCAGCCGCTCCAGCCCCTGGCGGGACTCGAACACGCGGCCACCGCCGGTGTGGCGCTTGAGATCGTTGGTGCCGAGCATCAGGATGACGAGGTCGAGCGGCTGGTGGGCGCCAAGAGCGGTCGGCAGCGTCTTCGCCCCGTTCCGCTCGGCCATCACCATCTGGTCGTCGAAGACCGTCGTCCGCCCGTTCAGCGCATCGGTGATGACCACCACGTCGTCGCCCAGCGCCCTGGCCAGGACATTCGGCCAGCGGCTGTCGAAGTCATGGCGCTGGCCCGTTTCCGAATTGTAGCCCCAGGTGAGCGAGTCGCCAAAGCACAGGACGGTCTTCATCGCCCTACACCAGCATCGACATCGGGTTTTCGATCAGCTGCTTGAACGCCACCGCCAGTTCCGCGCCCAGGGCCCCGTCCACGGCCCGGTGGTCGGTCGACAGGGTCACGCTCATCACCGTCGCGACGGTCACGGCGCCATTCTTGACCACCGCGCGCTGCTCGCCGGCACCGACCGCCAGGATCGTGGCATGGGGCGGGTTGATCACGGCGGCGAAGTCCTTGATGCCGAACATGCCAAGATTGGACACGGCGGTGGTGCCGCCCTGGTATTCCTCGGGCTTGAGCTTGCGGGACCGGGCCCGCTTGGCGAGGTCCTTCATCTCGTTCGAGATCGCCGACAGGGTCTTCTCCTCGGCGCGGCGGATGATCGGCGTGATCAGGCCACCCTCGATCGACACCGCAACGCCGACATCGGCGTGCTTGTGCTGGAGC
The DNA here is from genome assembly GCF_036549475.1 of Aurantimonas sp. A2-1-M11. NCBI lineage: Bacteria > Pseudomonadati > Pseudomonadota > Alphaproteobacteria > Hyphomicrobiales > Aurantimonadaceae > Aurantimonas > Aurantimonas sp. A2-1-M11. The sequence continues at coordinate 69,840 of NZ_JAZHLI010000003.1, forward strand.
ATCGCCGATTCGGTCCAGGACACGTTGGCGGAAGGTACCGCCTTCAGCGCCAGCGCCATGGCCTTGATGATCATGTCGTTGACCGACAGCTTGTAGGCCGGCTTGTCGCCCGCGTCGGTCTTGATCATCGGCGACGCCTCGTTGAGCTGCTTGCGCAGCGCCAGGAGCGCGTCGAGCTCGCAATCGAGCGTCAGGTAGAAATGCGGGATCGTCGACTTGGCCTCGACGAGACGCTTGGCGATGGTCTTGCGCATCCCGTCATGCGGGATCTTTTCGTAGGAGCCTTCCTGGAACAGCTTCAGGATCGACTCGTCGCTCGCCGCCTTGGCCATCGGCGCAGCGGCAGCCGGTGCCGCCTCGCCCTTCGCGGCCGGCGCGTCAGCGCCCTTGCGCGCGCTGCCGGTGGCCTGCGCGCTCTCGATGTCGGCTTTCACGATGCGGCCATGCGGGCCGGAGCCCTTGACGGCACTCAGCTCGACGCCGGCGTCCCTGGCCAGACGGCGTGCGAGCGGCGAGGCGAACAGCCGTTCCCCCGTATCGCTCTTGGCCGGTGCGGAGCCTGCGCTCGCCGCATCGGATGCGGGGCGGCTGTCGCCGCGCTGGGATGCATCCTTCGCGTCGGCTTCGGAAACGGTCACCGCGGCGTCGACCTTGGGATCGGCGACCATCACGCCATCCTTGCCATCGGAGGCCTTGTCCGTTCCGCCGCCCTTGGCGGCGTCCTCGACGCTTTCGCCCTCGGCCGCCAGGATGGCGATGACGTCGTTGACCTTCACCCCCTCGGTGCCGGCGGCGACGACGATCTTGGCGACCTTGCCCTCGTCCACGGCCTCCACTTCCATGGTCGCCTTGTCGGTCTCGATCTCGGCGATGATGTCGCCGGCCGAGACCGTGTCGCCTTCGGCCACCAGCCACTTGGCGAGGTTGCCCTCCTCCATCGTCGGCGAGAGCGCGGGCATCGTCACATTGATGGGCATCCGGAACGTCTCCTCAATGGCCCTTGCGCCGGGCGTCATGTTCGCGTGCGTGGTCGGTCAGCCTCGACAGGTGATGCGACCAGCCATTCCTGTGGTCGAGCAGCAGCGCCGCGCGATCCGCTTCCGGCGCAGCCTGCCAGCCCTGATGTTCGATCGTCACCCGCGTGCCGTCACGCAGGGGCTCCAGCGACACCGACACGACCGTGTCGAACGTCCATTCGTCGTCGGCCCAGACCATCACCAGGCCGCGCGGCGGGTGAAAGGCGGTGACCTGCGCCCGGGTTACGTGCTCGACGCCGTCGGCATCGGTCCATGGCTCGACGAAGCGGCCGTCGAGCTTCGGCTCGAACTCCAGACTGTCGCGCCACCAGGAGCGGAAGCAGGCGGGCTCGGTCAGGCACTCCCAGACCGCGTCGGGCGAGGCGTCGACATCCTGGACCAGGACGACACCGCCTTCGTCATTCGCCGCCCGCGCCGTGCCGCTCGCCATGGTGTCAGTCCCGATAGGTCACGGCCTTGACCGCATCGATCACTTCCTTGACCGACGGCAGCGCCAGCTTTTCCAGATTGGCCGCATAGGGCATCGGGACATCCTTGCCGCAGACCTTGAGGACCGGTGCATCCAGATAATCGAAGGCGCGGACCATCAGCTCGGAGGCGATATGTCCGCCGATCGAGCCCTGCGGCCAGCCTTCCTCCACCGTGACGCAGCGATTGGTCTTCTTGACCGACCGCACCACCGTCTCGATGTCCATGGGACGGATGGTCCTCAGATCGATGACCTCGGCGTCGATGCCTTCCGAAGCCAGTTCCTCGGCCGCCTTCACGGCATAGGTCATGCCGATGCCGAAGGACACGATGGTGACGTCCTTGCCCTTGCGGTGGATGCGGGCCTTGCCGATCGGCACGGTCCAGTCGTCGATGGCCGGAACATCGAAGCTCTGGCCGTAGAGGATCTCGTTTTCCAGGAAGACGACCGGATTGGGATCGCGGATCGCCGATTTCAGCAGGCCCTTGGCGTCGGCCGCCGTGTAGGGCTGCACGACCTTCAGGCCGGGAACGTGGCTGTACCAGGCGGCATAGTCCTGGCTGTGCTGGGCGGCCACGCGCGCCGCCGCGCCGTTGGGACCACGGAACACGATCGGGCAGCCCATCTGTCCGCCGGCCATGTACAGCGTCTTGGCCGCCGAATTGATGATCTGGTCGATCGCCTGCATCGCGAAGTTGAAGGTCATGAACTCGACGATCGGCCGCAGGCCGCCGAAGGCCGCGCCGACGCCGAGGCCGGCAAAGCCGTGCTCGGTGATCGGCGTATCGACGATCCGGCGCGCGCCGAACTCGGCAAGCAGCCCCTGCGTGATCTTGTAGGCACCTTCATACTCGGCGACTTCCTCGCCCATGACGAAGACCGTGTCGTCGCGGCGCAGTTCCTCGGCCATGGCGCTGCGCAGCGCTTCGCGGACCGTGGTCGCCACCATCTCGGTGCCGTCCGGGATTTCCTGGCCGAACGCGCCGACATCGTCCTCGGGCTCAGGATGGACCTTGCCCTCGGCCGGAACGCGGCGCGTCTCGATATCACCATTACCAGCGTTGCCGGACGGCGCCGCGGTTTCCGTCTCGGACGGCTGCGGCGCGGTCTTCGCGGCCGAGTCGTCGGCAGATGTCGCAGCTGTTGCCGCGCCCTCTTCCAGCGCGTCCTCGTCCTCGCCCTCGGCGAGAAGCAACGCGATCGGGGTATTGACCCGCACGCCCTCGGTGCCGGCCTGAACCAGGATCTTGCCCAGCTTGCCCTCGTCGACGGCCTCGACTTCCATCGTCGCCTTGTCGGTCTCGATCTCGGCGATCACATCGCCCGGCGCGACGGTGTCGCCTTCCTGCTTGATCCATTTGGAGAGGTTGCCCTCCTCCATGGTCGGGGACAGGGCAGGCATCAGGATTTGAATCGGCATGTCGGTCCCCCTTACTCGCCCGCCTGCGGAAGCTCATCCGCATAGATGTCGGTCCAGAGCTCGGAGACGTCCGGCTCAGGGTCGTTCTGAGCGAAATCCGCCGAGTCGGCGACGATCTCGCGGACCTTCTTGTCGATGTCCTTGACGTCGTCCTCGGACATGCCCTGCTCTTCCATGAGCCGGCGCTTGACCTGTTCGATGGGATCGGATTCCGACCGCATCTTCTGGACCTCGTCGCGGGTGCGGTATTTCGCCGGGTCGGACATGGAATGCCCGCGATAGCGATAGGTCATCATCTCGAGGATGATCGGTCCCTCGCCGGCTCGGCAATGCTCGGCGGCCAGGTCGCCTGCCGCCTTGACCGCGCGCACATCCATGCCGTCGACCTGAATGCCGGGAATCTTGAAGGACAGGCCGCGATGGGCGAAATTCGTCTCCGCCGATGCCCGGTTCACCGAGGTGCCCATGGCGTAGCGGTTGTTCTCGATCACGTAGATAACCGGCAGCTTCCACAGCGAGGCCATGTTGAAGCTCTCGTAGACCTGCCCCTGATTGGCGGCGCCGTCACCGAAATAGGTGATCGAGATGGCATCGTTGCCCTTGTAGCGGTTGGAGAAGGCCAGCCCGGTACCGATCGGCACCTGCGCCCCGACGATGCCGTGCCCGCCGAAGAATTTCTTCTCCTTCGAGAACATGTGCATCGAGCCGCCCTTGCCCTTGGAATAGCCCGAGCGACGGCCGGTGAGTTCGGCCATGACGCCGCGGGCTTCCATGCCGGTCGCCAGCATGTGGCCGTGGTCGCGATAACCGGTGACGACTTCGTCGCCTTCCTTCATTGCCATCTGCATGCCGACGACAACGGCTTCCTGGCCGATATAGAGGTGACAGAAACCGCCGATGAAGCCCATGCCGTAGAGCTGGCCGGCCTTCTCCTCGAAGCGGCGGATGAGGAGCATGTCGCGATAGGCGCGCATTTCCTCTTCCTTCGAGAACTTTGCGGGCTGGGGCGGGTCGAAATGCTCCAGCGTCTTGACGATCTCGGCGGACGAATCCGCCGACGTGATTGCGCCATCGCCGGTAGGCCCAGCGGCCTTCTTCGATGCGGGTGTCTTGCTCTGCCTGGCCGCCAACGCTGCCTCCGGGTCTTGATCCGCCAATTCGCGGCTACAATTCACCCCGAGTATAGATGGTCCCACCCCGCCATCAAGCGACCGACGGTGGTTTAATCAGTATTCGGTTTAGTTGCTGCGACGCAGCAAATTGAACCGGAATTGCGTTTAAACTCGTCGGCCGTGTGCGTTGGCGTGCCCGATCCCCTGCAGCTCGTGCTGGCACGATTCTCACTCGCCCCGCCAAACAACTGACGCTGCTGAATAAATCCCCTGCCGCGGCTTCAACGCACGGGTCACGCATGACCACGCTGTCTAGCGCAGTATCACGATCTCTTCCGGCGTCGTCACGTTCAGAGCACGGCGTGCTCGCTCGTCGATCATGTCCCGCTCCAGCGTTCCGTCATGCAGCAACTGCACGCGGCGCTCCAGGCGCTCGCGTTTCACCGTCAGCTCGTCGAGGCGGGCGCTCTTGACCGCGAGGTCGCGCGACAATTCGGCCTTGGCCTCGATCCCGTATTTGCCGCTGTGGGCGTGGATGGCGAAATACGCGAGAAAACTCGCGGTGATGGCCGGCACAATCAGTCCGGCAATCCGGTTCTGGCGTTTCTGGATGGTGCGCATCGGGCCCTCCTTTCCGGTGCTTTTCGCACGTCCCGCTTAAGGCTGCGTAAACCACGGCGCCTCGTCGACGCGGGACGGACCCGAGGCGAATCTGTCCGCCGGCCAAGCAGCGGCCTTCCGCAACCGCGCCGCGGCGCTAGATCGACGGCACCGGCGCGATATCCGCAGCCCCATCGAGGACAATCACATGGCACGGAGCGAAGACGACGCCGAAGCGGATCGCCACGAGGAAGAACAAGAGGCGATGCGCATGACCGACCCGGAGGAGAACCTCCACAACGCTCCGTCGGAGGGCGAGACCCTGTCGGATTTCTTCGCCTTCGAGGAGATCTTTGCCCGCGTGCTGTCCACTGCCGACGACGAACTGAACGCCTCGAGCCGCTATCTCTTCTGGAGCGGCCTGGGGGCCGGTGGCGCGCTCGGGCTGACCTTCCTCGCCCGCGTGGTGTTCACCGAGGCCGGCGGCGAGGAGACCCCCGGCCTCCTCGGCAACCTGCTCTATCCGGTCGGTTTCCTGATCATCGTCCTCGGCCGTTACCAACTCTTCACCGAGAACACCCTGACGCCGGTGGTCCTGGTGCTCACCAAGCTCGCCAGCCTGCGCAACCTGCTGCGCCTGTGGGGCGTGGTCCTGCTCGCCAACATGATCGGTGCGGTCGGGGCCGCCGGCCTGCTGGCCTATTTCGACGTCATGGCTCCCGAACGGCTGGCTCTGGCCATCGAGATGAGCCGGGAAGCCTACGAAACCGACTGGTTCTCGCTGTTCTCCAAGGGCGTCATCGCCGGCTGGATCGTCGCGGCGATGGTCTGGCTCGTGCATGGCGGACGCGACACCGTGTCCAAGATCCTGTTCGTCTGGCTGCTGATGTATTTCGTCGGGGTCGGCGGCTTCTTCCACGTCATCACCTCGTCGGTGGAGGTCTTCTTTCTCAGTTTCCGCCTGGAGGAGGTCGCGTTCCTGCCGCTGCTGCCGAACTTCGTCCTGCCCGTCCTGCTCGGCAACACGATCGGCGGCGTGACCTTCGTGGCGGTACTGAACTACGCGCAATTCGCCGCCCACGAGGATTCGGCCCTGTTCGAGCGCTATGGCGACCGCCTGTCCTGGCGGGAATGGATGCTCGGCGCCAAGGGTCGCAAGCCCGGGGAGCGTGCCAAGCTTGCCTGACACGGGCGGGTGGAGGGTGGCCGCCCGCTCACCCGCCGGGGCTGTCAGGCCGGACCCGCGATCTCGTTTGGGAACACCGCCCCTGGTGTGCCGGCTCGGCTTCGACGTTCCGGCGGACGAGAGGCTCGACCAGCGCGGCAACGGACCGGACGGCCACGAAAAAAGGGCGCCCGCGGAAGCCGGCGCCCTTCGTCGTGTTCAGAGTCTTGCCTGTCCTACTGACAGAAATCGTATGTCAGCCGCGCGAACGCAGGACCGAGCGGCCGGCATAGACCGCCTGGTCGCCCAGCTCCTCTTCGATCCGCAGCAACTGGTTGTACTTGGCAAGTCGGTCCGAGCGCGCCAGCGAGCCGGTCTTGATCTGTCCGCAATTCGTCGCGACGGCCAGATCGGCGATGGTCGAATCCTCGGTCTCGCCGGAGCGATGCGACATCACCGCCGTGTAGCCAGCCCGATGCGCGACCGAGACGGCGTCGAGCGTTTCCGACAGGGTGCCGATCTGGTTGACCTTCACCAGGATGGAATTGGCGACCCCCTTCTTGATGCCTTCGCGGAGGCGTTCGGAATTGGTGACGAAGAGATCGTCGCCGACCAGTTGGACCTTCGACCCGATATTGTCGGTCAGTGCCTTCCATCCATCCCAGTCGTCCTCGGCCATACCGTCTTCGATCGAGATGATCGGGTAGGCCGAGGCGAGTTCGCCGTAGTAGGCGGCCATGTCGGCGGGCGAGAGCTTCCGCCCCTCGCCTTCGAGATCATAGACGCCGCCCTTGAAAAACTCTGTCGAGGCCGGGTCGAGCGCGATGAAGATGTCCTCGCCCGGGGCGTAGCCGGCCTTCTCGATCGCCTTCATCACGAAGTCGAGGGCTTCCTTGGCCGAACCGAGATTGGGGGCGAAGCCGCCCTCGTCGCCGACATTGGTGTTGTGGCCGGCATCCTTCAGCATCGTCTTCAGCGTGTGGAAGACCTCCGCGCCCATCTGCAGCGCATCGGAAAAGCGCTCGGCGCCCACCGGCATGATCATGAATTCCTGGAAGTCGATCGGGTTGTCGGCATGGGCGCCGCCATTGATGATGTTCATCATCGGCACCGGCAGGACATGCGCCGATGCGCCGCCGACGTAGCGATAGAGCGGCAGCGCCGCCGCATCGGCCGCGGCCTTCGCCACCGCCAGGGAAACGCCGAGAATGGCGTTGGCGCCCAGCCGGCTCTTGTTGGCGGTGCCGTCGAGGTCGCGCATGGCGGCGTCGATGCGGATCTGGTCCTCGGCCTCGTAGCCGCCGATCGCCTCCAGGATCTCGCCATTGACCGCGGCGACCGCCTTCTGCACGCCCTTGCCCATGTAGCGGCTGCCGCCGTCGCGCAGCTCCACGGCCTCGTGGGCGCCGGTCGAGGCGCCGGACGGGACCGCTGCGCGGGCTAGCGTGCCGTCTTCGAGAATGACGTCGACCTCGACCGTCGGATTGCCCCGGCTGTCGAGAATTTCGCGTCCGATGATGTCGATGATGGCGGTCATGCGGCGTGTCTCCAAGCGTGGTGTTCGCCAGCCTTCTAGACTAGGCGTGTGACGGATTGAACCGATTCTCGCGGAAGTCGGCAAAGCCCCGGGTCGGACGCCCGCCACAGCGGGCGATGGCGGCGTCAGGCGAAGGACTTCGCGACCGCGTCCAGCGCCTGCAGGCGCTTCAGGAGTTCCGGCATCTGCGCCAGTGGCACCATGTTCGGGCCGTCCGAGGGCGCGTTGTCGGGATCCTCGTGGGTCTCGATGAACAGGCCGGCGACACCGACTGCCACGGCCGCCCGCGACAGCGTCTCCACGAAGCGCCGGTCGCCGCCCGACGAGCCGCCCTGCCCGCCCGGCTGCTGCACCGAATGGGTCGCGTCGAAGACCACCGGCGCGCCCATCCCGGCCATGATCGGCAGCGCGCGGAAATCCGACACCAGCGTGTTGTAGCCGAAGGAGGCGCCGCGCTCGGTCAGGAGCACGTTGGGATTGCCGCTGTCGGTCACCTTTGTCAGGACGTTGTTCATGTCCCAGGGTGCCAGGAACTGCCCCTTCTTGATGTTGACCACCCGCCCGGTCCCGGCCGCGGCGATCAGAAGGTCAGTTTGCCGGCAAAGAAAAGCCGGGATCTGCAGGATGTCGCAGACCAGGCCCGCTTCGCGGCACTGTTCCTCGGTGTGCACGTCGGTCAGCACGGGCAGGTCGAAGGTCCGCGCGACCTCCTCGAAGACCGGCAGCGCGTCGGCCAGACCGATGCCGCGCTTGCCCGTAAGGCTCGTGCGGTTGGCCTTGTCGAAGCTGGCCTTGAAGACGTAGCCGATGCCTAGATCGTCGGTGATCCGCTTCATCGTCTCGGCGACCATCATCGCATGATCGCGGCTTTCCATCTGGCACGGACCGGCGATCAGCGCGAAGGGTCGGGAATTGTCGAACACGGCCTTGCGGGCCGCGACGCTGCCGTTCGGCGCTGTCATGGGTATGTCTCCTCGAAGGCTATGAAGGGGCTGCCGTCCGCACCGAGCGGCACGACGATTCGCCCGTCGGTGTCCGTTGCGGCGAGCGGGCCGAGCGCTGCCCGCGTGCGGGCGATATAGGCGACGGACAGAACGATACCGGCAAAGCAGAGTTCGGCGCCGGTGACGGCCATTCCATAGCGCGATGCCGCATGGGCAGCCGGGAGGATTTCCAGTTCGGCAGTCCCGAAGGCCAGGCGCTCGATGCCGTCGGTGCCCTGGCCGATGGTCTCACCCGCCGCAGCTTCCAGAAGCTGCCGTGCGTCGCTGGGCATGTCGCCGGCAAGGACGATCCGCGCGAGGCCCTCGGCGCCATTGGCGTGGCGTGTCAGCACCGACCGATCCGGCGCGCTCACATGCAGCTTCTGGCAGAAGAACAGCGTGCCGGCAAAGCCCGGCAGGGTGCGGGCGAATGTCAGGCGGAACGACAATTCGTCGGCCGTGCCGTCGTCGCGGCGGAAGGGCCGTGCGAACTCGACCAGGCCCAAATCGGCAAGGCCCTGCGCGGCGAGCCTCTCCCGGTCTCCGGTCGCGTCGGGCGATTGCAGGGCCAGCGCGGAGATGGCGGGCAGCGGATAGGCGGACCGGAGCGCGGCATCGCGCGCCACGAAGAGATTGCCGTCGGCCAGCGCCCGCGCCTGCGCATCGCGATCGACCACGGCAAGCGGTTCCAGATAGATGCCGTCGGCGAAGAACACGCAGGCATTGCCCGTCCCGAACGGATGAGCGGCGTCCGGCGCCACGGTGAAGCCGAGGGCGGCCAGGCGCTGCCTCGCAGCGGCAAGGTCGGCAAAGGGCAGGACGAGGTGATCGATCGCGCGCATGGTCACGGCCTATTCGATCTCCCCCAGCAATGCCAGATGTCCGGCGCATGGCCGCGGCAGGCGGCCAGTTCGACCCGGCGCTAGACCAGTCTCGAGCGTTCCACCGCGGCGGCGATGAAGGAGGCGAACAGCGGATGCGGCTCGAAGGGCCGTGACTTCAGCTCGGGGTGGTACTGCACGCCGATGAACCAGGGATGGTCCGCGAGTTCGATCGTCTCCGGCAGCAGCCCGTCGGGCGACATGCCGGCGAAGCTCATGCCGACGGCCTCCAGCGGCTCGCGATAGGCACGGTTGACCTCGTAGCGGTGGCGATGGCGTTCCTCGATGGCGGTGCCACCGTAGATCTCGGCGATCTTCGAGCCTTCCTTGAGGCTCGCGGCATAGGATCCCAGCCGCATCGTGCCGCCGAGGTCGCCCTTCTTGGCGCGCTGCTCCAGCTCGTTGCCCTTTAGCCATTCGGTCATCAGGCCGACGACGGCTTCCCCGGGATCGCCGAACTCGGTGGACCCGGCGTTCTCGATGCCGGCCAGCGAGCGGGCCGCCTCGATCACCGCCATCTGCATGCCGAAGCAGATGCCGAAATACGGCACGTTGCGCTCGCGGGCGAATTTCGCGGCGAGGATCTTGCCCTCGGACCCGCGCTCGCCGAAGCCGCCCGGCACGAGAATGCCGTTCACCCGCTCCAGATACGGCGTCGGGTCTTCCTGCTCGAAGACCTCCGATTCGATCCAGTCGAGCTTGACGCGCACCTTGTTGGCGATGCCGCCATGCTGCAGCGCCTCGATCAGCGATTTGTAGGCGTCCTTGAGGCCCGTATACTTGCCGACGATGGCGATGGTCACCTCGCCCTCCGGATGGCGGATGCCGTCGGTCACCTGGTGCCAGAGCTGCAGCTGCGGCTTGGGCGCCGGGTCTATGCCGAAGGCGGCCAGCACTTCGGTGTCGAGGCCTTCGTGGTGATAGGCGATCGGCACGTCGTAGATCGTGGCCACGTCCAGTGCCTGGATGACCGCCGTCTCGCGCACGTTGCAGAACAGGCTCATCTTGCGCCGCTCCTCGGCCGGGATCTGCCGGTCGGCGCGCACGAGAAGAATGTCCGGCTGGATGCCGATGGCGCGCAGTTCGCGCACCGAATGCTGGGTGGGCTTGGTCTTCAGCTCGCCCGCCGTCGGGATGTACGGCATCAGCGTCAGATGGACGTAGATCGCCCCGCCGCGCGGCAGGTCGTTGCCGAGCTGGCGGATCGCCTCGAAAAACGGCAGCGCCTCGATGTCGCCGACCGTGCCGCCGATCTCGCAGAGCACGAAGTCGAAGTCCTCGTTGCCGTCGAGGACGAATTCCTTGATGGCGTCGGTGACGTGGGGAATGACCTGGACCGTTGCGCCGAGATAGTCGCCGCGGCGCTCCTTGGCGATGATCCCCTGGTAGATCCGCCCGGTGGTGATGTTGTCCATCCGGTTGGCCGAGCGTCCGGTGAACCGCTCGTAATGGCCCAGGTCCAGATCGGTCTCGGCACCGTCGTCAGTGACGAAGACCTCGCCGTGCTGGGTCGGGCTCATCGTGCCGGGATCGACGTTGAGGTAGGGATCGAGTTTCCGCAGCCGCACGCGGTAGCCGCGTGCCTGCAGGAGAGCACCGAGAGCGGCCGATGCAATGCCCTTGCCAAGAGAAGAGACCACGCCGCCAGTGATGAAGATATATCGCGCCATGGGCCTTCCCGATATCGCGGCGGAGGTGATTCCGCCAGTCACTTTTTACGCAAACGAAAAACCGGCGGGGCACCCGAAGGGGCCCCGCCGGCGAAGCTCGGACGGCAGATTGCGTGTTATTGCCTGTTCAGCGGGGTGCCGGTCTCGTCCGCGGGGCGTTCCGTGCCCGCCGCGGGCGCCTCGACGGGCGGAACGGTCGGCGTGTCTTCAACGGCTGGCGAATCCTCGGCCGGGTTGGCCGGGATTTCCTCGCCCTCTGCCGGGGCCTCGACCTCTGCCGGGCCAACGTCGGCTTCAGGCACGATCGTCGCATCCGCTGCCGGCTCGGCCGGGACCGGTGCCGGAGTGGTCTCGGTCGCCGGGGCTGCCGGTGCGCTCTCGGGCAGCGACGGAGCGGCGCTCGGCGCATCGGCAGCTGCCGGGGCGGCGTCGTTCGCCGCGGGGCCTGCCGCCGGTGCCTGCTGCTCGGGAAGACCGCCCAGCTGATCCAGCAGGCTGCCGCCCTGATCGCCGTCACCCACCGGGGCGCTCTGGCCGCTCTGGTTGACCGGCAGGCGATCGAGGATGTCGGTCGGCTGCGCGCCATAGCGGGCAAGGACACCCAGCGACAGCGAGGTGATGAAGAACGCCGCGGCCAGGATGCCGGTCGTGCGAGTCAGCGCATTGGCGGCTCCACGCGCCGACATCATGCCACCGCCGCCACCGCCAATGCCCAGCGCGCCGCCTTCGGAGCGCTGCAGCAGGACGACGACGACCAGCGTCACGACGATCATCAAGTGGATGATGATGAGAATGGTTTCCATGGGACTTTCGCAACGCGTCTATTCGAGGATTGCGCGCCTTCTACAGAAGCGCCGCCCGCTTTCCAACCGTATTCGGCAATTGCGGGCGATCGGGCCCGCACTTCGCAGCGTTTTGGTCAGGCCGTCGGCGATGCCTGGCATATCGCGACGAAGTCCGACGCCTTCAAGCTCGCGCCTCCGACCAGGGCCCCGTCGACATTGTCGATCGCCAGGAATTCGGCTGCGTTCGCCGGCTTCACCGAACCACCGTAGAGAATCCGCACGCCGTCAGCGGCATCGCCGAAGCGATCGACGAGGCGCCTGCGAATGAAGGCGTGGATGTCGCGCACGTCGTCCGCCGTAGGGGTCTTGCCGGTGCCGATGGCCCAGACGGGCTCGTAGGCCACCACCACCTGATCACCATCCACATCGTCCGGCAGCGAACCGGCCAGCTGCCGATCCAGCACGTCCGTCGTGGCATCGGCGTCGCGCTCGGCCTCCGTCTCGCCGATGCAGATCACCGCGATCAGCCCGGCACGCATCGCCGCCTCGGCCTTGGCGCGGACGAGTTCGTCGCTTTCGCCGTGATCGGCGCGCCGCTCGGAATGGCCGACGATCACATAGCGGGCACCGACATCCTTGAGCATCGTCGCTGCGATGTCGCCGGTGTGGGCGCCACTGTCGGCCGGATGGCAATCCTGCCCGCCGACCGCGGCGACATCGCCCAGAATGCCGAAACTCGCCGACAGCATGGTGGCCGGCGGGCAGATCAGGATATCGCGGCCCTCGTTCAGACCGTTGCGGCCGGCATCGGCGATGGCCTGAAGCTCCGCCAGGTCCCTGAGCTGCCCGTTCATCTTCCAGTTTCCGGCTATCAGCGGCCTCGGTGCCATCGTGTTCTCCCATCTTTGTCAGGCGCCCACGGCCCGGCGCGGACCTTACGCATGAAAGGGCGTAAATCAATCGTGCGTGTCGCTTGCGTCGGACCTGTACGGTTTCCTAAAAGGCACACAACAGAATGCCCTCGGTCGTCTCGCTCGGCGACCCGTGGGGCGAACGGGAGACCATCATGCTCAACACGCTCCGCGGCAGCATCTCCGGCTGGACGGCCAAAATCCTGCTCGGCCTGCTGGTCCTCAGCTTCGCGGTCTGGGGTATCGGCGACGTGTTCCGCGGCAGCGTGGCAAATGCCGTGCTGACCGCCGGCGAGACCGAAGTCTCGCTGCAGGACTATGCCCTGGCCTACAACCGCGCCGAATCCCGGCTCGCCAGCCAGATCGGCCGCCAGCCGACGGCCGAGGAAGCCGAGATGTTCGGCATCAGCCAGTCGGTCATCAGCCAGCTCGTCGCGGGCGCAGTCCTGGACGAACAGGGCCGCCGCATCGATCTCGGCCTGTCGCAGGATCGCCTGGCCCAGGTCATTGCGGAGGATCCGACATTTCAGGACGCCTCGGGGAATTTCTCGCGGGCCCAGTTCCAGAACGCCCTCTACAACGCCCGGATCAGCGAGACCGACTACATTCGCGGCCAGGAGAACCAGGCGGTGCGCAGCCAGATCGTCGATGCCGTTTCCGAGGGCATCGTCATTCCCGACGCCTTCGCCACGGCGCTCGGCCTCTATAATGGCGAGCGACGCACCGTCGAATATATGACGCTGACGCCTGCCGTCATCCCGTCGGTCGCCGACCCGTCCGAAGAAGTTCTCGCAAGCTATTTCGCGGAGAATACGCAGCGCTACGCCGCTCCCGAATATCGCTCCGTCTCCTTCGCCGTCCTGACGCCGGAAGCGCTGGCCGATCCGTCGACGATCACAGACGAGGCGGTCGCGGAGGATTACGAGCAGTACAAGGATCGGTACACGACACCCGAGCAGCGCCGCGTGCAGCAGATCGCCTTTCCCGACGAGGCGGCGGCGACCGAGGCCAAGGCGAAGCTCGATGGCGGGGCCAGCTTCGAAGACGTCGCCAGGGATGCGGGACGCAGCCCGGCCGACATCGATCTGGGCCTCGTCAGCCGCGCGCAGATCCCGGACGCCACCGTGGCCGACGCCGCCTTCGGCCTGGCCGAAGGCGAGACGTCCGACGTGGTCAACGGAGCCTTCGGGCCGGTGCTGCTGCGGGTCGCGGAGATCCAGCCAGGTGCGGTGCAGCCGCTCGAAGAGGTGTCCGACGAGATCCGTTCGGCCCTGGCGCTGGTCGCTGCGAACGATACGGCCAATTCCGCCTACAACGCATTCGAGGACGCACGTGCCGGTGGCGCCACCTTCGCCGAGGCAGCGCAGAGCGCCGGCGTCACGGTCCAGACGATCCCGGCGGTCGACCGCGAGGGCAACGGACCGGACGGCCAGCCCGTCCCCGAACAACCTTCGGCGCAGGAATTCCTGCCCGGCGTGTTCGAGACCGAGCCGGGCATGGACAATGTGCCGATCAACTTCCAGTCCAACGGCTATGTCTTCTACGACGTCATCAGCATCGATCCCGCCCGCGACCGCACGCTCGACGAGGTGCGCGACCGGGTGATCGCCGACTGGAAGGCCGCCGAGACCGATCGCCTGCTCGCCGAGCGCGCCGCGCAGATGAAGAGCGAACTGGAAGCCGGGCAGAGCATCGCCGAAGTTGCCGCGGCAGCCGGTGTCGAGGCCCGTACCGCTGCGTCGATCTCCCGTCAGTCCGGCGCGTCCGAGCTCGGCCAGGCCGGCGTGAACGCCGCCTTCTCCGGTGGCCCCGGCACGGTCGCCACCGCCGCCGGGCGCGAGGCGGGCTCGCAGGTCGTCCTTCGGGTCAGCGAGGTTGCGCCGCCGGCAGATCCCGCCTCCAGTGTCGCGGCCAACGAGCGCAGCCAGATGACCGGCATGCTGGAGAACGACGTTCTGGAGAGCTACGTGTCCCTCCTGCAGAACGACACCCCCATCGCGGTCCATCCGGCCGGTATCGAGCGGGCAAAGGCACTGATCCGTTGAGCCAGAGCCTCAAACCCTTCCTTGCCAAGGTCGCCGCCGGCGAGAGCCTGGACCGCGACGAGGCCAAGGCCGCGTTTTCGGTGATGATGTCCGGCGAGGCGACACCGTCGCAGATCGGCGGCTTCCTGATGGCGTTGCGGGTGCGCGGCGAGACCGTCGAGGAAATGGCGGGCGCCGTCGACGTCCTGCGGGCCAACATGCTGCGGGTCGAGGCCCCTGCGGAGGCCGTTGACATCGTCGGCACCGGCGGCGATCACGCAGGCACGCTGAACGTGTCGACCTGTTCGGCCTTCGTGCTGGCCGGCTGCGGCCTCGTCGTTGCCAAGCACGGCAATCGCGCTCTGTCGTCCAAGTCGGGCGCCGCCGACGTCCTGATGGCGCTCGGCGTCAATGTCGACCTGAAGCCCGAGGCCATCTCGCGCGCCCTCGGCGATGCCGGCATCTGCTTCATGTTCGCGCCGACCCACCACGCCGCCATGCGGTTCGTCGGCCCGAGCCGCGTCGAACTCGGTACCCGCACGATCTTCAACCTGCTCGGACCGATGTCCAACCCGGCATGCGTCCGCAAGCTGCTGCTCGGCTCGTTCTCGCGCGACTGGCTCGTGCCGATGGCCGAGACGCTGCGGGCACTGGGCACCGAATCCGCATGGCTGGTCCATGGCGACGGGCTGGACGAGATGACCGTCTGCGGCACCACCGAAGTGGCGGCGCTGGAAAATGGCGAGATCCGCCAGTTCGCCATCGAGCCGGAGGATGTGGGCCTGCGCCGCTGGCCGCTGGCCGACATCAAGGGCGGCGACGCGGCCACCAACGCCGCAGCGCTGCGGGCCGTGCTCGACGGCGCCGACAATGCCTATCGCGAGATCGTACTGCTGAATGCCGCCGGCGCGCTGGTCATGTCCGGCCATGCGGGCGACCTGCGCGACGGAATCGTCAAGTCCGCCGATGCCATCGACAGCGGCCGTGCCCGCGCGGCCCTGGAACGACTGGCCGCCGTCACCCAGATGATTGCCGCGGAGACGAAATGAGCGACATCCTGCAGCGGATCGAGGCCTACAAGCGCGACGAGATCACCGCCGCCAAGCAGCGCGTCTCGCAGGCCGATCTCGAAGCGCAGTTCGCTGCCGTCGAGCCGCCGCGCGGCTTCACTGCCGCGATAACGGCGCGCCATCGCGGCTCCGGCCTGGCCCTGATCGCCGAGGTGAAGAAGGCGAGCCCATCCAAGGGGCTGATCCGCGCCGATTTCGACCCGCCGGCGCTCGCCGCCGCCTATGAGCGCGGCGGTGCCGCCTGTCTCAGCGTTCTGACCGACAAACCGTCGTTCCTGGGCGATCCGGCCTTCCTCACGACGGCCCGCGCGGCGACGAAGCTGCCGGCGCTGCGCAAGGATTTTCTCTATGATACGTATCAGGTGGCCGAGGCCCGCGCCTGGGGCGCCGATGCGATCCTGATCATCATGGCGGCGGTGGACGACGCGCTGGCCCGTGATCTGGAAGCGGCGGCCATGGCCTACGGCATGGACGTCCTGGTCGAGGTCCATGACGAGGCCGAGACCGAGCGGGCCCTCGCCCTTGCCACGCCGCTGCTGGGCATCAACAACCGGAACCTGCGCACCTTCGAGACCTCGCTGGAAACCTCCGAGCGGCTCGCCGCGCTGGTCCCGGACGATCGCATCCTCGTCGGCGAAAGCGGTATCTTCACCCATGACGACTGCCTGCGCCTCGCGGGCCACGGCATCCGCACCTTCCTCGTCGGCGAAAGCCTGATGCGCCAGGACGATGTCGAGGCGGCCACCCGCGCCCTCCTGGGCGGGTCACCTGCTGCGCCGGTGCCGGCATGAGCGAATCCCGCGATGCCGCCCTGACGCATCTCGACTCGACCGGTGCCGCGTCGATGGTCGATGTCGGCGACAAGCAGCAGACCGTGCGCGTCGCCGAGGCCGAGGGCCTCGTGATGATGCAGCCGGCGACTCTCGAACTGATCCTGGCAGGCGAAGCCAAGAAGGGCGACGTCATCGGCATTGCTCGTGTCGCCGGCATCATGGCCGCCAAGAAGACCCATGAGCTGATCCCGCTGTGCCATCCGCTGATGCTCGAGAAGATCGGCGTCGAGATCGTTGCCGAACCGGCGCTGCCCGGCCTCAGGGTGACGGCCACGGCGCGCGTTGGCGGCAAGACGGGCGTCGAGATGGAAGCACTGACGGCCGTCTCGGTCGCCTGTCTCACCATCTACGACATGGCCAAGGCCGTCGATCGATCGATGACGATCAGCGGCATCCGCCTCTTGGCCAAATCCGGCGGCCGCTCCGGCGACTGGTCCGCGGGCGCATCCTCATGAGCCTGATCCCCGTCGAGGAGGCCTATCGTCTCCTCGTCGAGGACGCCCTGCCCCTGGTGCACACCGAGACATTGCCCCTGCGCGACGCGTCGGGACGCATCCTGGCCGCCGACACCGGCTCGCTGCGCACCCAGCCCGGCTTCGACGCATCGGCCATGGACGGCTATGCGGTCCGCGCCGCCGATATCGGCGGGAACGGAGCCCCTTTCCGGCCACTGCGCCTCGTCGGCGAAGCGGCCGCCGGCCATGCCTATGACGGCACGCTGCAACCTGGCGAAACCATCCGCATCTCCACCGGCGCGCCGGTTCCACCGGGCGCCGATGCCATCCTCATCCAGGAAAATGCCGACCGCGAGAGCGGCACCGTCACCGCCACGACGCCGGTCGTCGTCGGCCAGCACATCCGTCCTGCCGGGATAGACTTTGCCGAAGGCACGCCGCTCCTGTCCGCCGGCACGGTGCTGACACCCGGCGCGATCGCCCTGGCGGCCAGCGGCGGCCATCCGGACCTCTGCGTCCGCGCCCGGCCGAAAGTGGCGATCCTGGCCACAGGCGACGAACTCGTCTTGCCCGGCGAAGCCATCGGCCCCTCGCAAATCGTCGCGTCCAACACCTTCGGCGTGGCCGCGCTCGTGCGCGAGGCCGGCGGCGTGCCGCTCAATTGCGGGATCTCGCCCGACCGGGAATCGGCCATCGACGCGCAGCTGGCCAAGGCGCTGGCCGACGGCGCCGACATCTTCGTCACCATCGGCGGCGCCTCGGTCGGCGACCACGACCTCGTCGGCAAGGTCTTCGCCGCCCGCGGCGTCTCGCTGGATTTCTGGAAGGTGGCGATGCGCCCCGGCAAGCCCTTGATGGCTGGCAGGCTCGGCGACATGCGCGTCGTCGGCCTGCCCGGAAATCCCGCTTCCTCGATGGTCGCGGCGACGCTGTTCCTTGCGCCACTGGTCCGTCGCCTCGCGGGCCGCCCGGACAGGCCCCTCCGACGCCGGGGGATCCTCGCTGCGCCGATGCCGGAAAACGGCGACCGCACGGATTTCGTTCGCGCCCGGATCAAGCCGGACGACGCTGGCCCGCCCCGGATCGTGCCGCTGCCGCGGCAGGATTCGTCGTTGTTGTCGATCTATGCCGCCGCCGATGCCCTGCTGGTTCGCCCCGTCGGCGCGGCACCCGCGCAAATCGGCGATCCGTGCGACTATGTCCCCCTGACGGCGCTGGAGCCACTTGCAGAACACAACTAGAACAGATAGGTTTGTTCAGGTTTTGTTTTGAGGAGTCGCCCGGATGCTGACGCGCAAACAGCACGATCTTCTGGTGTTCGTGAACGATCGGGTGCGCGAGACCGGCGTGCCCCCGTCCTTCGACGAAATGAAGGATGCGCTGGACCTGCGGTCCAAATCCGGCATCCATCGCCTGATCACCGCGCTCGAGGAGCGGGGCTTCATCCGCCGCCTGCCCAACCGGGCCCGGGCGCTCGAGATCCTGAAACTGCCGGAATCGATCCAGGGCAACCGCCCGGCTCCGGTCGGACGCACCGGCTTCAAGCCGAGCGTCATCGAAGGCAGCCGCGATACGGGCCGCCCCGCGGCGGCCACCCAGGCGCAACCGGCCAGGGCAGCCGCATCGACGTCGATCCCCGTCATGGGCCGTATCGCCGCCGGCGTGCCGATCTCGGCCATCCAGCACAACACCCATTCCATCGTCGTGCCGCCGGACATGCTGGGCAGCGGCGAGCATTACGCCCTCGAGGTGAAGGGCGACTCAATGATCGAGGCCGGCATTCTCGACGGCGACACGGTGGTCATCCGCCGCGGTGAGACCGCAACGCCGGGCGAGATCGTGGTCGCACTGGTCGACGACGAGGAAGCGACGCTGAAGCGGTTTCGCCGGCGCGGTGACACGATCGCGCTGGAAGCGGCGAATCCCGCCTACGAGACGCGGATCTTCGGGCCCGACCGCGTCAAGGTGCAGGGCAAGCTGGTCGGGCTCATCCGTCGCTACTGATCGGGCTTCGCCGGCAGGTGCTGTTCGCAAAGGCCCGGTTCAGCGTTTTCGGTCAGGTGCGCGTCGAAGCGCCTGACGCGGACTTTCGACCGGCCGTTATTCGGCATCTGCCGCGCGAGCGGCGTCCGGATTCGGGGCCGGTCCGGCGGGCGGCGTCTGCATGTTCGCGGCGGTGCCCGGCGCCTCCCGCCGCGGCGGAGCTTGCGCTGCTGGCGGCTCGGCATCCGGTGCGGCCGGCTTGCGCCAGTATTCGGGCCAGGGCGCCAGGCGATGGGCTTTCCACCGCGTCGGCGGATCCTCGATGGCCTGCACGACCACGGGTCGGCCGGTCGCCGCATCCCGGCTGATGGCCAGCGAGCCACTGTGCCGCAGGGTGCGCAGCGTCACCAGAATGGCGCCCGAACGACATGCACTAAGGCGGATCGCCCGCGAGACGATCGCCACATCCCCTTCGTCGCAGGCGTCACCCGTCCGGGCGTAATCCTCCGTCCAGATCACCCACAATCCGCTGCGGGTCGCAAAACGGCAATATTCAGCTGCGCAATCGGCCGGAACCGTCGGGCGCTGCCGGTCGGCCGAGGCAGCCCGCGGCGCGCGGGCCTCGAAAGCCCGCTCCCATTGGTCGGCGACGAAGGCGCTGGGGCGTGCCCTCAGGAAGGCGAGCGCGCCGTTTTCGTCCAACGTCGCGACCTCCTTGCCGTCCTCGAAGAGCAAAAGCTCCGGTGGCGCGGTCCTGACGGGGGTCGCGAGCAGGCCGACAACCGCCAGCGGCACCGCAAACCAGCGCAACTGGCTGGCGAGACAGGACGCCGTCAGGATTGCGGCCGTCAGCGGGATCAGCCCCAGCGCGGTCATCCGCCCGATCGCCTGGTCCGGCAGCACGGCATAGACGTTGCGCGCGATCTCCAGCACAAGCCAGATGCCCGCGCCCATCGCCTGAAACGGCAGGGCATCGAGACCGAAGGGAACCAGCAGTGTCCCCACCAGGGCCAGCGGCATGATCCACAGGCTGAACAGCGGCATGGTCAGGAGATTGGCGACGAATCCGAAGACTGCCAGCCTGTGGAAATGATAGCCGGCATAGGGCGCCGTCGCCGTGCCGGCAAAGAGTGACGTGGCCGCGATCGCCGCGACCGCGACCGCGACGAGGATCTTTCCGCCCAGGCCCGGATCCACCTCACGGCCGCGACCGCGCGCCGCCCGCCATTGCGATAGGGCCGCATAACCGCCGATCAGGGCGACGGTTGCGGCGAAGCTCATCTGGAAGCTGGCGGTCATCACCGCGTGCGGGGCGATGAGAATCACGACGATGGCAGCGATCGAGACATTGCGGAGCGTCAGGGCGGGCCGGTCGAGGAGGACGGCCCCCAGCATGATCGCCAGCATGATGAAGGAGCGCTGCGTGGCGACGTTGGCGCCGGAGACCCCGAGATAGACTGTCGCGACAATCAGCGCGGCGACAGCGGCGATCTTCTTGGCCGGCACGCGCAGCGAGATGGCCGGCAGGAGCGACAGCGCCGCCCGCACAAGAAGCATGGCGAATCCCGCCACGATTGCCATGTGCATGCCGGAGATCGACAGGACATGGGCCAGGCCCGTGCCTCGCAGCCATTCGCGCGCATCCTCGGGGATGCCGGCCCGCTCGCCGGTGATGAGCGCCGCGGCGATCGCGCCTTCACGACCACCGATGACCTCATGGATGCGCTCGGTCAGGGCAAGACGCGTGTCGGTCTGCATCCGCCGGAGGCGGCCGACGAGGCCGGGCGCCGCATCGGGAACCGCGAGAGCCGCCGGTCGCGCCTCCGGCGGGCCGAGCGAATAGCCAAAGGCGCCGATGCCGTCGAAGAAGGGCGCGACAGCGAAATCGTAGGCACCGGGATAGGCCCGGTCCGGATGGTGGGCCGAGCCGCACGAGACCCCGATAGAGGCCGCCTGGCGCAATCGGATCGTGGCGGCTGCCGACGACGATTCGCGCGCGCTCCGGCGGCCGCGACAGGACCGGCCGTTCCGTCTCGGCAATATCGATCACATAGCGGTAGCGCCCGTTCTCGGTGCGCTCGCGGGACACCACATGACCGGCGATCCGTACGGTGGCCTGGCCCGAGATGATCGTCGTGTCGGTGCGTTGATATTCGCCGATGGCCAGCGCAGTCCCGACCAGCGTGAAGCCGGCGCAGATCAGGAACGGATGCAGCACCGGCTGGCCGACCGTCCGTGTGGCGAGGCCGAGCATCGCAATGGCGGCGGCAACGACGAGCCAGAGGCTCGGCGCCCATCCGCCCCCATGGACGACCGCAACGCCGATCATTAGCCCCAGCGGCACCAGGTGAAAGCCGGACCGGGCGCGTGTCTCGAGGGCGAGCTGGCCCTGCAGCCATTCCGCAAGCGCGTCACGCCAGGCCGTGTGCGGCGGCAGCCGGGGGCTCGCCGGCCATCGGGGGAGCATGGCGTGCGGAAAGGCTCGCCGCCGAATGGCCGCATCTGCGCCTGCGTCGCGGTCGGTGGCGCTCTCCATGCCCTCCGGTCCCGTCGGCTTGTCTCTCCCCTCGCCTATGGTACACAGCCGCCATGCGAAAGCGATCCATGCCGATCGCCCCGACCTTCCATCGTATCAATATCGGAGAGACCATGACGGACGCCGTGGTGACCCGCTTTGCCCCTTCGCCGACGGGCTTCCTGCACATCGGCGGCGCGCGCACGGCGCTGTTCAACTGGCTCTATGCCCGGGCAACGGGCGGCAAGATGCTGCTGCGGATCGAGGACACCGACAGGGCCCGCTCCACCGAGCCGGCGGTCAAGGCCATCATCGATGGCCTCGATTGGATGGGCCTGACCGCGGACGAGCCGCCGGTCTCCCAGTACGAGCGCGCGCCGCGCCACCGCGAGGTGGTCGAGGAGATGCTCGCCAAGGGCCAGGCCTATCGCTGCTACGCCAGCCAGGCCGAGCTCGAGGAGATGCGCGAGACCGCGCGGGCCGAGAAGCGCCCGCCCCGCTACGACGGCCGCTGGCGCGACCGCGACCCGTCCGAGGCGCCGGACGGCGTCAAGCCGGTGATCCGGCTGCGCGCGCCGCTGGACGGCGAGACGATCGTCCGTGACAAGGTCCAGGGCGACGTCCGCTTTCCCAACAAGGATCTGGACGATCTCGTCCTGCTGCGCTCGGACGGCAGCCCGACCTACATGCTGGCCGTGGTCGTCGACGACCACGACATGGGCGTGACCCACATCATTCGCGGCGACGACCATCTGACCAATGCCGGTCGCCAGACGCTGATCTACCAGGCGATGGGCTGGGAGGTGCCGGTGATGGCGCATATCCCGCTGATCCACGGGGCCGATGGGGCCAAGCTCTCCAAGCGCCACGGCGCGCTGGGGATCGAGGCCTATCAGGCAATGGGCTATCTGCCGGTGGCACTGCGCAACTACCTCGTGCGGCTGGGCTGGAGCCATGGCGATTCCGAGATCATCTCCACCGAGGAGATGATCGAATGGTTCGACCTGGCGGAGATCAACAAGGGTGCCGCGCGCTTCGACTTCGCCAAGCTGGAGGCGCTGAACGGCCACTGGATTCGCCGGAGCGAAGACGCGGAGCTGGTCGACATGCTGATGGCCGAGCGCGACGTGTTGTCCAATGGCGGCATCCTGAAGACGCGCACCGACGACGAGGTTCGCACCAAGCTGTCGGCCGCGATGCCCGGCCTGAAGGAACGCGCCAAGACGCTGGTCGAGCTGACCGAGAGCACGGCCTATCTCTTCGCCGACCGGCCCTTGCCGATCGCGGAGAAGGCCGAGGCGATTCTCGCCGATGGCGGTCGGTCCATCGTCGGCGCGCTCGCACAGCGTTTCGAGGCGGTGCCGGACTGGACGGCGGCGGATCTGGAAGCTGCCGTGCGCGCCTATGCCGAGGAAAACGACCTGAAGCTGGGCAAGGCTGCGCAACCACTGCGTGCGGCCCTCACCGGTCGCACTACGTCACCGGGCGTGTTCGACGTTCTGGCCGTTCTCGGCCGGGAGGAATCGCTGGCAAGGCTCGCCGACCAGTCTGCCTGATTGTTAGACGCGACTGTTGCGCCGCAACACATGGCGTGACCGGAAACTTGTCGGCTTCATGGCTTTGGAGTAGTCAGGCATCTGAACAATCTGTGTGCGCTGCAAGAGGTCCATGCCTGCGCGGCTATCATCGAAGGGAAAACGCATGACCGAACAGTCGGCGAAGCTCAAACTGGGTGAAAAGGATGCGGACCTGGCTGTTCGCAGCGGCAGCATCGGACCCGACGTGGTCGATGTCACCGCGCTGTACAAGCAGACCGGACTCTTCACCTACGACCCGGGTTTCTCGTCGACGGCGTCCTGCGAATCCAAGATCACCTATATCGATGGTGACGAGGGCGTGCTGCTCCACCGCGGCTACCCGATCGACCAGTTGGCCGAGCGCGGCGACTTCCTCGAGACCTGCTACCTGCTGCTCTACGGGGAACTGCCGACGACTCGCGAGAAGGACGACTTCGTCTATCGCGTGACCCGCCACACCATGGTTCACGAGCAGATGAGCCGGTTCTACACGGGCTTCCGCCGGGACGCGCATCCGATGGCCGTCATGGTGGGCTCGGTCGGCGCATTGTCGGCGTTCTATCACGACTCCACCGACATCGCCGATCCGCACCAGCGGATGGTGGCGAGCCTGCGGATGGTCGCCAAGATGCCGACCATCGCGGCGATGGCCTACAAGTACCATATCGGCCAGCCCTTCGTGTATCCGCGCAACGACCTGGCCTATGCCGAGAACTTCCTGCACATGTGCTTCGCGGTTCCGTGCGAGCCCTACCGGATCAACCCGGTGCTGGCGCGGGCGATGGACCGGATCTTCATCCTCCACGCCGATCACGAGCAGAACGCCTCGACGTCGACCGTTCGCCTCGCCGGCTCGTCGGGTGCCAACCCGTTTGCCTGCGTTGCCGCCGGCATTGCCTGCCTCTGGGGCCCCGCCCATGGCGGCGCCAACGAGGCCGCGCTCAACATGCTGATGGAGATCGGCACCAAGGACCGGATTCCCGAATTCATCGCGCGCGCCAAGGACAAGAACGACCCGTTCCGCCTGATGGGCTTCGGGCACCGCGTCTACAAGAACTACGATCCGCGCGCCAAGATCATGCAGAAGACCTGCCACGAGGTCCTCGACGAACTCGGCATCAAGGACGACCCACTGCTCGAAGTGGCGATGGAACTGGAGCGCATCGCCCTCACCGACGAGTATTTCATCGAGAAGAAGCTCTACCCGAATGTCGACTTCTATTCGGGCATCACGCTGAAGGCGCTGGGCTTCCCGACCACCATGTTCACCGTGCTCTTCGCTGTCGCGCGGACTGTCGGCTGGATCGCCCAGTGGAAGGAGATGATCGAGGACCCGCATCAGCGGATCGGTCGTCCCCGCCAGCTCTACACCGGCGCCGAGCTGCGCGACTACGTCGCCGTCGACCAGCGCGGCTGAACCGGCTTCGACCACGAGTGCAGGAATGGGAATCGAGCGCTGCGGCGCCCGTTTCTATGTGCGGAGAGACGATCCGCGGCGCGCGATGCAATCGCATACGATCGCCGCTGCGGCTTCGCCGGGCGCCTCGTCGATACGCATCATTTCCCGGATCTCGGCAAATCCCGCCCGCTGGGCGGCACGCTCCGGCGTTTGCGTCATCAGCCGTTCGAGCCGGCGGGCCAGCATGTCCGGCCGCACGAATTCGTGGAAATGCTCCGGCACCAGCGCATGGCCGACGATGAAGTTCGGCATTGCCGCGGTCCAGGCAGAGATCAGGTGGCGGAACTGGTAGGCGACGGGATCGAGCCTGTAGGCCAGCGCCATCGGCACGTCGGCCAGCGCCAGTTCGAGGGACACCGTTCCCGAGGCGGCCAGGGCGGCGTCGGCTTCGGCGAAGGCTGTCCATTTCGCCGCCTCACCCGTCACCACCGTGGGCCTGACCTCCCAGCCGGCGATTTTCTGTTCGATCAGGACGCGGTGCCGCTGGATCGCCGGGATGACGGCGGTCACGCCCGGCATCCGCTGGCGCAGGACGTCGAAAGTCCGGCCGAAATCGTCGATCAGCCGGTTGATCTCTCCGCGTCGCGAGCCCGGCAGGATCAGGAGTTTGGGCGGAACGGCCGGGCGCCGGCCAGACGCCGTGCGTTCCGGATCGGCGATCATCGCGGCCAGGTCCGGCACCCGCATCAGCGGATGGCCGACATAGGTGGACGGCGGCCCGCCCAGCCGCTGCATGGTGGCCGGCTCGAAGGGCAGGATGCAGATGGCGTGGTCCACATAGGCCCGCATCGCCGCCGCCCGTTCCTCCCGCCACGCCCAGACCGTCGGTGGGACGTAATTGACGATCGGCACGTCGGGCATCGCCTGGCGCACGCGCTTTGCCACGCGATGCGAGAAGGTCGGGCTGTCGATGATGACGAGGACGTCCGGGCGGGCGGAGATCACCGCGTTGGTGACCTGGGATAGCCGGCGTAGCAGTTGCGGCAACCGGGCCAGAATCGCGCCGATGCCGATGATCGAGAGCTCGTCGATGTCGAACAGGCTGTCGAGCCCCTCCGCCTGCATCCCCTCCCCGCCGAGGCCGACCAGTCGCAGGTCCTCACCAAGTTTCGGGCGGAGCGCACGGATCAGGTCGGCACCGATGCGATCCCCGGAGGCTTCCCCGACCACGAAGGCGATGGTCGTCATGGCCGGTTCCTCTCGCCGCCATTGTCCAGGGTCTCCTCCTGCGAATCGTCCAGGCCGACGATGGCGATGTCCTTGGCCTCCGCCGCCGCCAGCACGTCGTCGATGCCGAGTACGAGACTGCGCCCTGCGGTGATGCCGATGGCGCTGATCCCGGCGGCGGCCGCTTCGGCGATGGTCGCGTCGCCGATGCTCGGCAGGTCGAAGCGTTCGTCCTGGGTCGGCTTGACGATCTTCACCAGAACGCAGCGTTCGGAGCGGCCGATCCGGCCACGCGTCTTCAGGTCGGCAACCCGCAGCAGCATCTCGCGCGTGCCTTCGATCCCCTCCAGCGCGACGACGCGATCGGCGGAGGCCACCACCGCCTGTCCGATATCGAGCGCGCCGAGCCGATGGGCGGCCCGTGTAGCGAGGGTCAGCGCCTGCTCTTCGTCCCTGCCGGGAGCGCGCCGAGTGAGCGTCCCGCAAGGTGTCAGAAGGCTCGGCGCGATGTCCTGCACAGCGATCATCTCGAAGCCCTGCTTCTCCATGTAGCGCGACAATGCGCGCAGCAGCCGGTCGTCGCCGCCGCGCACGATCTTCAGCGCGGCCGGAAGCCGGATCAGGGTCTGGAAACTGGGAATGAGCGCCCGAAAGTCCGGGCGGTGGCTGACGGTGCCGCAAAACACCATGCGCCGGACGCCGCAGGACTTCATGTAGGCGATGGCGTCGCCGGTGCGGCCCCAGGCAAAGGCCCCGCCCTCGTAGCCCGACCAGTCGTCGGCCATGCCGTCGCCGATCCTCACCACCACCGGCCGCCAGCCCGAGCGACGCGCGGCCTCGGCCACCAGCCTCGGCAGCGATCCGCCCCCCGCCACCAGCCCGAGAGCATCGCCCGGCCGATCGGGAGCCAGTCCGGCCATCGTCAGCTCAGCTGGGTATGGCGCGGAAAGCACAAGGCGCGGTCGCCGCCCGAGCGGATGAAGCCCAGAAGATCCTGCACCAGCGGATCGTTCGGGAATTCCGCCTGGACCTCGTCCATGTTCTCCTTGAACGTCAGGTCGAACGAGAACAGCATACGGTAGGCGCGGCGCACATTGCGGATCGCCTCGCGATCGAAGCCCGCCCGCTTCATGCCGATGACATTGAGGCTCGACAGATAGGCGCGGTTGCCCAGCACCATGCCGAAGGGGATGACGTCGCCCTCTACCGCCGCAAGGCCGCCCACATAAGCATGGTGGCCGATGCGCGTGAACTGATGGATGCCAGAGCCGCCGGCGATCGTGGCATAGTCGCCGACCGTGCAGTGACCCGCGAGCATGACATTGTTGATCACCGTGACGTTGCGGCCGACGATGCAGTCATGGGCGACATGGGCGCCGGTGAAGAAGGCGCAATTGTCTCCGATCGTCGTTTCCGAGCGGCCCTGCACGGTGCCCGGGTTCATCGTGACGTGCTCGCGCACCAGACAGTCCCGCCCGATCACCAGCCGGGTATCCTCGCCGCGATATTTCAGATGCTGCGGAGCATGCCCGAGCGAGGCGAACGGCCAAATCTGGGCATTCTCGCCGATGACCGTATTCCCCCACAGGGCGACATGGGAGCGGAGCCGGCTGTTGGCGCCGAGCTGTACCTGCGGCCCGACATGGCAGAAGGGACCGATTTCGCAGCCGTCGCCAATCACCGCGCCGTCCTCGATGACGGCGCTGGGATGGATCTTCGTCTCGGCCATGTTCAGCTCTTCGGGCCGCGCGGCGACAGCATCGCGCTCACCTTGGCTTCGGCGACCTTGGTACCATCGACCTGGCCGACGCAGTCGAACTTCCAGATGCTGCCGCGCTTCTTGAACTGGGTCACATGATATTCGAGCCGGTCGCCAGGCACGACGGGCTTGCGGAACTTGGCGTCGTCGATGGTCATCAGATAGACGAGCTGCGGCGTATCGCCGTTGTTGGCGCGGATGCAGATGGCACCGGCGGTCTGGGCCATGCCCTCCAGAATCAGGACACCCGGCATGACCGGCGCCGACGGGAAATGTCCCTGGAAATGCGGCTCGTTCACCGAGACGTTCTTGATCCCGATCGCACTGCGATCCCCGTCGATATCGATGATCCGGTCGACCATCAGAAAGGGGTAGCGGTGGGGAAGAAGCTCCATGATCTCCAGGATATCGGCGCTTTCAAGAACCATCGCGTCGTCACTCATCTGTCTTCCTTGGAGAACGTCCCCGTTGCGCCAGCTCAGATAACGTCGTGATCTCGCGAAACCAGTCCCGGACGGGCTTGGCGGGCGTGCCGCCCCAGCGCGCGCCCCGCGGCACGTCGCCCGCCACCGACGACACGGCGGCGATTTGTGCCCCGTCCGCAATGGTCAGATGTCCGTTGATGCCGGTCTGTCCGCCGATCATGACGCCGTCCCCGAGCGTCGTACTGCCGGAGATACCAACCTGCGCGACGATGACGCAATGGCGCCCGATCCGCACGTTGTGGGCAATCTGCACCTGGTTGTCGACCTTGGTGCCCTCGCCGATCACCGTGTCCCGGACTCCGCCGCGATCGATCGTCGTATTGGCGCCGACCTCGACATCGTCCTGGATGATGACGCGGCCGATCTGGACAGCCTTGACCAGGCCGGTCGGACTGGCAGTGTAGCCGAAGCCGTCCTGGCCAATCCGCACACCCGGGTGAAGGATCACCCGGTCGCCGATCAGGGCATGGGTGAGCGTGACATTGGAGCCGATGCGGCAGTTGCGCCCGATGCGGCAGCCGGCGCCGATGACGGCGCCTGCCCCGACGATCGTTCCGCGACCGATCTCGACACCCGGACCGATCACCGCGAAGGCTTCCACCGTCACGTCACCTTCGAGGCGTGCATCGGCATGGATATCGGCCCGCGGCGACAGACCGGTCAAACCGGAGGCTGCCGTCGGCAGTACTGCGTCGGGAAAAAGCGCCCTGCCCGCAGCCGTGAAGGCGATGGCCGAATTTTCCGTCACAAGGGCGGGCATGCCCGCCGGCAGGAGCCTGACATTCTTGCGAGCGACGAGGATGCAGCCGGCTCGCGTTTCCGCGAGCTCCGCCCTGTAGCGCTTGCTGTCGAAGAAGGACAGATCCTGCGGCCCGGCCTCGGCCAGGGCCGCGACGCCGGTGATCAGCAAACCCGGATCGGTGCCCTCGCCGAGGCTTGCACCGATCAGGCTCGCAAGCTCCCCCAGGGTGAGACCGTCGCCGCGCGGAAAGAAGGTCGATTCATGCATCGGGACGGTCTGGGCCGGACGAGCCGGCCCCCAGTTGTTCGATCAGAAGCGCGACGAGAATCCGAAGGAGAATTCCTGCAGCTCGTCGAAGTCTTCCTTGGCCAGCGGATGCGCGTAGTTCACCCGCAGCGGGCCGAAGGGCGAGGCCCAGATCAGGCCGACACCGGCGGAAGCGCGCAGCGACGCATCCTCACCAATGACGCCCGGCTCGGAGTCGAACTCGCTGCCCCAGAGCGAACCGGCATCCGCGAAGACCGCGCCCCGGAAGCCGAGATCACGCGAAATGCCGGGGATCGGGAAAGTCGCCTCGGCCGATGCATTGGCATAGTTGGAGCCGCCGATCGACACGCCGTTCTGGCGCGGGCCGATGCCCTTGTAATCGAAGCCCCGAACGATGTCCTGGCCCTTGAAGAAATTGTCGAAGACCCGCAGGCCGTCGCCACCGAGAGTGGAAACGTTGCCGGCACCGCCGCTCAGCGAACCGATGACGTCGTACTCTTCGCTCAGGAGCTGGAAATACGTTGCCTTGCCGGTGGTCTTGATGAAGTTCGCATCACCACCGAGGCCAGCAAATTCCTGGCCGGCCTGGATGAAGAAGCCGTTGCGTGGGTCGTTGGCATTGTCGAGCGTGCTGTAGGTCAGCGTGTAGGAGACCGACGAGGTCAGATACGGGCTGTCGCAGATCGCCTCGTTGATGATCGGCGAGTCGGTGTAGGGCGGAGCCTCTGCCGCGTTGCCGTTCAGATCGACAATGGGGCTGCCTGCTGTCGCCAACGGATCGGCGTTGCCGCAGGTGCTCTCGAAAAGATTGCCGGACGTGTCGACGAGCCGCGAATTGGTGAACTGGTTGTAGGTCGTCCCGTTATCGTCGCCGAACTTTTCCTGCTTGATGTTGTAGGCGATCTGAGCCGTCAGATCCTCGGTGATGGGGGCTGCGAGGCGGATGTCGCCACCGGTGCGCTGGGAGTCGTAGTCACCCGAGCTGCTCTCGCTGTGATAGACGTCGAAGCCCACTGCCAGACGCCGACCGAGGAAATAAGGCTCGGTGAAGGACAGGCTGTAGTTCCGCGTATCGGCGCCGAAACCTGCCGAGACCTTGATGAACTGGCCCCGCCCCAGGAAGTTGCGCTCCGTGACGCCGATCTCGGCGACTGGACCCGAACTCTCGCCACCTGTCGTGTAGCCGCCGCCGAGCGACAGTTCGCCCGTAGCCTTCTCGACCACGTCGACGATGACGATGACGCGATCCGGCTCGCTGCCCGGCGCTGTCGAGACATCGACCTTCTCGAAATATTTCAGGTCTTCGAGGCGCTGCTTGGCGCGCTGTACGAGAACCTGGTTGAAGGCGTCGCCCTCCGACACGTCGAACTCGCGACGGATGACGTAGTCGCGGGTCTTGGTGTTGCCCCGGATCTCCAGACGCTCGACATAGGCCCGCGGGCCCTGGTCGATGACGTAGTCGATGGCGATCGTGCGGCTGGCAAAATCGCGGTCGCCGCGTGGGGTAACCTGCGCAAAGGCAAAGCCTGCATTGGCAAGGCTGTTGGTCAGGTTGACCAGCGTGTCCTCGACGTCCTTGGCACTGTAGACCTCGCCCGTCTGGGTCTCGATCTCGCCATAGAGCGACTCGGTGTCGACGCCGGCGACGGTGCTGTCGATGGTGACGTTGCCAAAGGTGTAACGCTCGCCTTCATCCACGGTGACCGTGATGAAATAGCTGTTCTGGCTCTCGTCCAGCTCGGCCACCGAGGACACGATGCGAAAGTCGGCATAGCCGCGGTTGTAGTAGAAGCGGCGCAGCGTCTCCTCGTCCGTGCGCAGCCGATCCGGATCGTAGATGTCATTGCGCTGGATGAAGCTGAGGATGCCGCTCTCGCGCAGCGCGATCACCTGCTTCAGGCGGCTATCGCCGAAGGCGTTGTTGCCGACGAAGCTGATGCTCTGGATCTTCGTCCGGTCGCCTTCCTGGATGTCATAGATGACGTTGACGCGGTTCTCGCCAATTTCCTGCGTGCGCACCGAGACGATCGCGTCGCTGCGGCCGATGCTGGTGTAGGCCGCCTGGATGGTCTCGACGTCGGCCTGCGTGGTCGCGCCGGAATAGGCTGCGCGCGGCTTTGTCTGGACGGCCGCTATCAGCTGCTCGTCCTTGATCTTGGAATTGCCCTGGAAGAGGACCTGATTGACGATCTGGTTCTCCTCCACCTGCACGACGAGGGTGCCGCCGGACTGGCTGATCCGGATGTCGGAGAAGAGGCCGGTGGAAAACAGCCGGCGGACGGCTTCGTCCTGATCCGCCTCGCTGACATTCTGTCCGGGCGAGATCTGCATGAAGCCGCGGACGGTATCGGCTTCGACCCGCCGATTGCCACGAACGTCGATGCGGTTGACGACTGCGGCTTCAGCGACCGTCACAGTGGCAATCTGGGCACTGAACGTCGCTGCCGCGAGAACCGTCGAGGAGAGCGCGACAGCCGAGACCGCGCGCATGATTTTCGTTCCAGCCCTCATTGGCCCAGCCACCTTTTCATCATTGTATCGAGACGCAGTGGGAGCAATGCGCACCGTTGCCTTGTACCGGCTTTCCGAGTCCGTTCAAGCAAACTGGTCCGAGTCCCTTTAGGAATCGGAAAAGCCGTTGCAACGTTGTCACGGACATCGTCGCTTTGGTTAACAATTTGCAAGTCCCCCAGTCCCCCGACCCGGCGGGCCTCGTCATACGAGACCCGAAATATCGTTCCAGAAGGCAAATACCATAAGCAGCATCACCAGTGCGAGCCCAATTCGGAAGCCGATCTCCTGCACCTGCTCGCTGAGCGGCCGACCGCGGATCGCCTCGAAGGCGTAGAACAGCAGATGTCCGCCGTCCAGCATGGGTATCGGCAAGAGGTTCAGAAGTCCGATGGAGACCGAAAGCAGTGCCGCCAGATTGAGCAGCGCGCCAAGTCCTATCGTCGAGACCTGGCTCGACACTTGCGCGATTCGGATCGGACCGCCGATCTGGTCGGCGCTCTGGCGGCCGGTGATCACCTCGCCCATGAAATCGACGGTGCGCGTGGTAACGAACCAGGTCTGCGAGACGCCGTAGGACAGCGCGCCAAGCGGCGACAGGCTCTCCACCCGGAACGACGACCCGTCATTGTTCGCCACCAGCCCGACGACGGGCACGGTGAACTCGTTGCCGAAGCCGTCCGTCTGCACCTCGTTGCGCGGCGTCACGGTCAGTTCGACCGGCGCGCCGTTGCGCTCGACCGTCATGAGGATCGGCGTATCGGCCCGCGAGGACACGTAACGCTGCAGGTCGGAGAAATAGCGAATCGTCTCGCCGTCGGCCGACAGCACCTTGTCGCCCGCCTGGAAGCCGGCTGCGGCGGCGGGCGAGTCCGCCCTCACCTCGGCCACGACCGGATCGCCGACCACGCGGCCCTCGACATAGGCGACACCGGCAAAGATGACGATCGCAAGGATGAAATTGGCAATGGGACCAGCCGCCACCGTCGCGGCCCGGCGGCCAACGCTCTTCGCCGGAAACGCGCCGCTTCGTTCGTCGGCCGACATGGCGTCCACGGCAGCGCGATCGGGAACCGAGGCCGCGTTCTCGTCGCCCAAAAACTTGACGTAACCGCCGAGCGGCACCGCGGCGAGCTTCCAGCGCGTGCCGCGTCGGTCGGTGAAGCCAATCAGCTCCGGTCCGAAACCGACCGAGAAGACCAGCGCCTTGATCCCGCACCAGCGCCCGACAAGGAAATGGCCGAGCTCATGGAAGAATACGATGATGGTCAGGACGAACAGGAACGGGACGATGTAGATGAGGCCTCCGCTCCAGATCTGGGCGAGCCCGACAGGCGATTCCATTCCGCACCCTTTCGCGCTCCATCATGGAGCGCCGATTCCGGCCCGACATCGCCATCCAACCGGAAAGGGGCCGTCCTGCAGATGTCGGGCAATTCAGCTCGCGGACGCATACCCCTGGCAGCGCCGCGAGATCTCTTCCATACCATTTGATGAACAAGTCGCAATGATGTCGGCGCAATCGCGCGGATCGGTGTGGTCAGAGGGCAAAAATGCCACGCGCAGGCTCGTCGAATCCGGCAATGGCAAGCCCCACTACCCACGTCACCGCCATTGCCACGATGAGCGCGTCGATACGGTCCATCAGCCCGCCATGGCCGGGAATGAGCCGACCGGAATCCTTCACGCCGAAGCGCCGCTTGATCCAGGATTCGAACAGATCACCCGCCTGGCCCACCACCGACAGGACGGCCGCCAGGACGATGATGAACACGCCCACGTCGCCGCTGACGAAATGCGCATAGACCGCGCCGAGAATCGTGCCGGCCAGGAGGCCGCCGGCGGCACCCGACCACGTCTTCTTCGGCGACACCGCCGGCAGGAGCTTGGGCCCACCAAATGTGCGACCGGTGAAATAGGCGAAAATGTCCGTCGACCACACGACGACGATGATGAAGCCCAGCGTGGCCAGGCCCGCTTCATCCGATCCCCTGAGCATGCCGGGCGCCAGCGCCGCGGCGCCCGCATAGAACAGTCCCCAGTGGACCCAGCGGGCGCTGCGTTCGTCCCGGTCCGTGGCGGCAATGAAGAGCATGGCAGCGACAATGACAGCGATCGCCAGGAGGCCGAGACTGAAGACCAGGGCGACGGCCGCCACGATCAGTGCCCCCCGGGCAAAATCGTAGATCGGCCGGATCCGCTTGGCGCGGGTCATGCGCGCCCATTCGTCGAAGACGATGATGCCGGTCAGCGCGCACAGGACGCGGAACGGCCATCCGCCGATCGCTGTCAGCACGATGACGATCAGGCCGAGGATCAGCGCCGAGATGACGCGCGACCGCAGGTCCGACCAGCTGCCTGCGACGAAGAACCGCCGGATCTCCAATCCCATCGGATCAGGAGGCGATTTCGCGCGACAACCCGCCGTAGCGGCGATCCCGGCTGAAATAGTCGGCGATGGCTTCCTCGAACGCCTTGCGGTCGAAATCGGGCCAGAGGCAGGGCAGGAAGACGAACTCCGAATAGGCGGCCTGCCACAGCAGGAAGTTGGACAGCCGCAACTCGCCGCTGGTGCGGATGATGAGATCGGGATCGGGAATGCCGGCGGTATCGAGATGCCTGTCGAGATATTCGGGCGTCAGGCCGTCGAGTTCGACTTCGCCCGCCGCGTATTTTTCGGCCACGCGGCGCATGGCCCGTGCCATCTCGTCGCGGCCGCCATAATTGAACGCGACGACGAGGGTCTGCTGCTGGTTGTCGCGCGTCAGGTTCTCGGCTTCCTCGAGCAGCGCGCGGATATCCGGCGTCAGGTTCTCGCGCTCGCCGATCACTCGGACGCGCACGCCCTCCTTGTGCAGCTCGGCGAGATCGCGGCGGATGAAGTGCTTGAGGAGGCTCATCAGCTCCTCCACTTCCGCCTCCGGCCGCCGCCAGTTCTCCGAGGAGAACGCGAAGAGGGTCAGATACTGGATGCCGAGCTCTCCGGCCGCGCGGACGGCCTCGCGCACGGCTTCCACGCCTCGCCGGTGCCCCATGCTGCGCGGCAGGCCCCGAGCATTCGCCCAGCGACCGTTGCCGTCCATGATGATGGCGACGTGTTGGAGATCCCGCACCGTATCAGCCCTTCCCTCGATCATACCGGACGGCACCAACGCCGCCGCTCATCATAGACTACACCTGCATGATTTCCGCTTCCTTCACGGAAAGCAGCGAGTCGATCTCGGAGATCGTCTCATCGGTCATTTTCTGGACGCGATCCGACTGCTGACGGCTGTCGTCCTGCCCGATGTCGCCGTCCTTTTCCATCTTCTTCAGGGTCTCCATGCCATCGCGCCGCACGTGCCGGACGGCGACCTTGGCGCTCTCGGCATACTGATGCGCCACCTTGACCAGTTCCTTGCGGCGCTGCTCGTTGAGCTCTGGCAGCGGGATGCGCAGCGTCGCGCCGTCGGTGATCGGGTTGAGGCCGAGGCTGCTTTCCCGGATGGCGCGTTCGACCTTGCCGACCATCTGCTTGTCCCAGACCGTCACCGTGACCATGCGCGGCTCGGGTACCGATACGTTGGCGACCTGGTTGATCGGCATCTGCGTCCCATAGGCGTCGACGGTGATTGGATCGAGCAGGCTCGGCGAGGCACGGCCGGTGCGAAGGCCCGTCAGGTCGCCCTTCAGGCTGGCGATCGCGCCATCCATGCGGCGCTTCAGTTCGTTCAGATCCATTTCGGCCATGATGTCCTCTTTCGGCTATGGACTGCGGCGGTCGCAGTTACTCGGTAACGATCGTCGCCCGTCCGCCACCGGACAGGATCTTGGCAAATTCGCCCTTCTCGTGGATCGAGAAGACGACGATCGGGATGTTGTTCTCCCGCGCGAGCGCAACGGCCGCAACGTCCATCACGGCGAGCCCTTTCTGCAGGACCTCGTTATGGGTCAGGCTGTCGTAGCGTACCGCTTCGGGATGAAACTTGGGGTCGGCGGAATAGATGCCGTCCACCTGGGTGCCCTTGAACAGGGCCGACGCGCCCATCTCGGCCGCGCGCAACGCACCGGCCGAGTCAGTCGTGAAGAACGGGTTGCCGGTTCCGCCGGCAAAGATCACCACACGACCGGCTGCCTGGTGCGCCAGCGCGCTGCGCTGGGAAAAACTCTCGCAGATTTCCGGCATTGCGATCGCTGACAGGACGATGGTGTCGACGCCCATCTTGATCAGCGACGTGCGCAAGGCGAGCGCGTTGATCACCGTGCCGAGCATGCCCATGTGGTCGCCGGTGACGCGGTCGCCGCCCTTGGAGGCCACCGCGACGCCCCGGAAGATGTTGCCGCCGCCCACCACAACCGAGACCTCGACGCCGAGCCGATGCGCCTCGACAATGTCGGAGGCGATGCGATCGGCCACCGCGACATCGATCCCGAAGCCCTGCGACCCCATCAAAGCTTCACCGGATACCTTCAGAAGGACCCGCGGGTATCGTATCTCGGACGCCATTGCTCACCTTGCCTGCGTCCGGCGCGTCCCCGCCAGGACAACCGCGCCCGGAAGCGAAGCCGCCCTGTAGCGGGCGAATGCGGACGACGCCACGCCGATCCGGCGGGCGCGTATGAAGATCTGGCGGCAGCACGCTTCGGCGAATACCTGCCACGCTGGGGGGATGCGATACAATAAGGGCGCCCGCTTGTGAAGCGGACGCCCCTGATCTGTCGGTCCAATTGCCGCCGGACGTTCTCCGGCAGGCCGGCCTTACTTCTTGCCGGCGGCCGCTGCGACCTCGGCGGCGAAGTCGCTCTCGTCCTTCTCGACGCCTTCGCCCAGCGCGAAGCGCACGAAGCCGACGATCTTGGCCGGCGCGCCGAAGCTGCCTTCGGCCTCGGCCAGCGCCTTCTCGACGGTCAGGTCCGGGTTGATCACGAAGCTCTGCTTGAGGAGGACGACCTCCTCGTAGAACTTGCGCAGGCGACCTTCGACCATCTTCTCGATGATGTTCTCCGGCTTGCCCGACTGGCGCGCCGAATCGGTGAAGATCGCCTTCTCGCGCTCGACGGTCGCCGGATCGATCTCGCCATCGGTCAGGGCCAGCGGGTTGGTCGCTGCGATGTGCATGGCGACCTGGCGGCCGAACTGTGCGAGCGCGGCCTTGTCACCGGTCGATTCCATCGCGACCAGCACGCCGAGCTTGCCGAGGCCGTCGACCACCTGATTGTGGATGTAGGTCGCCACGACGCCGTCATTGACGCTGAGCATGGCCGAGCGGCGCAGGGTCAGATTCTCGCCGATGGTGCCGATCCGGTCCTTGATCGTGTCGTTGACGCTCTTAGAGCCGCCCGGATAGGCAGCCGAACCGACCGCCTCGACGCTGCCGTCGGTCGTCAGCGCCACGTTGGCGACATCGCGCACGAGCGCCTGGAAGGCGTCGTTGCGGGCGACGAAGTCGGTCTCGGAATTGACCTCGACCAGGACGGCCTTGGTACCGTCCGACGCGGAACCGATCAGGCCCTCGGCGGCGGTGCGGCCGGACTTCTTGTCGGCCTTGGCGATGCCCTTGGCACGCAGCCAGTCGATCGCCTCTTCCATGTTGCCGTTGGTCTCGGACAGCGCGGTCTTGCAGTCCATCATGCCTGCGCCGGTCTTGTCGCGCAGTTCCTTCACCATCGAAGCGGTAATTGCCATTTTTGCCTCTTCAGAAATGATTGGGCGCACCAGCTCGGATGGAACGGGTGCGCCAGAATTGTGACGCCGCGATTACGGCACCGGAGACGGGCGCCGGCATCGGCCGGGTTCTGTCCCGGTCGATGCCGTCTGCCGCCTCGTCTCAGGCGGCGGGCGTGGTGGTCTCGGCCGAAGCCTCGGCTGCCGGAGCTTCGGCAGCGACTTCCTCGGTGGCCGGCGCGTCGGCAGACGCTGCCTCGGCAGGCGCCTCGGTGGCGGCTTCGGCTGCGGGGGCGGCCTCGACGACCTCTTCCACCGGAGCCTCTTCCATCGCGCCGATGTCCATGCCGGAATCGCCCTGCTGGCGTGCGATGCCGTCGACAGCCGCGCGGGCGATCAGGTCGCAATACAGCGTGATGGCGCGGGCCGCGTCGTCATTGCCCGGGATCGGGTAGTCGATCGGTGCGGGATCGCAGTTCGAATCGACGACGGCGACGATCGGGATGTGCAGGCGCTTGGCTTCCTCGATCGCGATCGACTCCTTGTTGGTGTCGATGATGAAGATCATGTCCGGCACGCCGCCCATGTCCTTGATGCCGCCGAGCGCCCGGTCGAGCTTGTCGCGCTCGCGCTGCAGCGTCAGGCGCTCCTTCTTGGTGAAGCCCTGGGCTTCGCCGGCCAGCATCTCGTCGAGCTTGCGCAGGCGCTGGATCGAGTTGGAGATGGTCTTCCAGTTCGTCAGCATGCCGCCGAGCCAGCGGGCATTGACGTAATACTGGGCCGAGCGATTGGCCGCGTCAGCGACGATGTCGGACGCCTGGCGCTTGGTGCCGACGAACAGCACGCGGCCGCCACGGGCCACGGTGTCGGAGACCGCCTGCAGCGCACGGTGCAGCAGCGGCACGGTCTGGCCGAGATCCAGGATATGGATGTTGTTGCGCGCCCCGAAGATGTAGGACGCCATTTTCGGGTTCCAGCGATGCGTCTGGTGGCCGAAATGCACGCCTGCTTCGAGCAGCTGGCGCATGGAATAGTCTGGCAGAGCCATTCGTTTGTTTCCTTTACCGGTTGAGCCTCCACGGAAAAGAAGCGGCCGGATGCCGCCACCGGTGGATCGCGGCGTCGGGACAAGCCCGCTCGTCGAAACCCGAGTTCCGTGTGTGGAATGGATGCGCCGATACACCAAAAGCCCGAAGGAGGCAACATGGCACGGCGTCGGGGTGGCATGTGGGGATTGCGGATGGGCCGTGCCAGCCCCGTCAGGGGCAGTCGGGCGCGGCCTTCAGGTCGAGACTGGCCAGGCCGCCGGCCAGCCGGTAGCCATCGAATGTCAGAACCAGATCGTCGGAGACACCGTTTTCGTACAGCGTGTACGCTGTCTGGAAGACCGGCAGGCCGTCGGCATCGCTGTCGCTGTCATAAAAGGATTCGCTGACCCGCCACGACCGGAGGCCCTCCAGCTGACTGGCCGGTGACGGTTCGGCAGCCGTCTCCGTGATCTCCGCCGCGTCCCGGTCGCCGCCATCCTCGTCGTCCGTCATGCTCTCGCCGGCACTCTCCCCGACCGCCGGCGCGGAGCCTTCCGTTGCCGGCGCGCCCTCCCCGGTCTCACCTCCCGCTTCCGACAAGGTTGGCGTGGGCGCGGGACCGATGATCGCCGTGGTGGTGAGCTGCTTCTCCGGCGTGGGGTCGCCGTCATAGAGCCGCGACTGGACGATCCGTTCGCCGGCCGCTGCGCGCTCGATGAGCGTCAGCGTATGCTGCATCGGAAAAGCGGACAGCGGCACGCTGACCGAGCGGCTCTCCGGCTCGACCAGCGCCACATGGGTCTGTTGTCCGTCATTGACCGCAGTGCCCCGCACCATCTGCTGCACGGCGCCGTCGACCAGTGTCCGCGTCTCGAATTCCAGCGTCCCGTCCGCCCGGTTTTCCAGGGTTTGGGTCTGCTGGTCGGTGACGACCAGCTCCTGCTCCTGCTGGAACCGCGCCACGAAGCGATACTCGATATCGAAGCTGTCGCAATCGGGTCGTGTGATCTCCACCGCGATCCGCCCCTGCGCATCGACCAGATCGCCGCTGCCGTCCATCGCCAGATCGTAGGACGCGCGGTGCGGCGCGATCGTCGCGGCAGCCGCCACCGTCGGGACGACGACGAGACCGATCGCGAGATGGGCAACAACATTGGAGCGCATGGAGGACGATCTTTCGCTGGGTCGGCGGATGGGCTACGCCTCGGCGGAACGGCGCGCCATTATGGCTTCGGCCTGTCGGAAGATACAGGATCTCCGCGGCGCTCCTATCCGTCGAGCTGAAGGAAGACAACAACATGGCCGATTCCATCGCAAGCCGCCTCGAAGCCGCCGGCGTCACCCTTCCCGAAGCCGCGGCCCCCGCCGCCAACTACGTGCCGAGCGTCGTCTATGGCGGCTTGCTGCAGACGTCGGGCCAGTTGCCCCTCGACGGCGGCAAGCTGGCCGTTTCGGGAAAGCTCGGCGCCGGCGTGTCGCTTGAGGAGGGCCAGAAGGCCGCGCGCCTGTGCGCCATCAACATCCTGGCGCAGGCGAAGTCGGCCGTCTCCGGCGACTGGAGCCGCCTGGGCCGTCTTCTCAAGCTGACCGTGTTCGTCGCCAGCGATGCCGGGTTCACCGAGCAGCACAAGGTGGCCAACGGCGCGTCGGACTTCCTGGTCGAGATTCTCGGCGACAACGGTCGCCATGCCCGCTCGGCGGTCGGCGTTCCGGCACTGCCAATGGATGCGGCGGTCGAGATCGAAGCGCTGTTCGAGGTCGCCTGACATGACCGCCTTCGATAGTGCGCTCGGCTGGCTGACGGCGCGCCCGATAGCCCATCGCGGTCTGCATGATGGCAATGTGGCGGTGCCGGAGAATTCCCTGCCCGCCGCCCTTGCCGCAATCGCGGCCGGCTACGCCATCGAATGCGACGTCCAGCTGTCGGCCGACGGCACGCCCTTCATCTTCCACGATCACACGCTTGCGCGACTGACTGGCCGCGACGCAGACTTCCGCGCCCTCGATGATGCTGCAATCGGCGAGTTGCGGCTCGCCGGCACCGAGGCGCACATCCCGACCGTCGCGGATTTCCTCGCGGCCATCGCCGGCCAGGTGCCGGTCGTAATGGAGCTGAAGGGCATTGGCCCCGACGAGGACGAGGACTATTTCGCGCGCCTGCATCCGATCCTCGCCGGTTACAGCGGGGATCTGGCGCTGATGTCCTTCGATCCGTGGCTGATCGACCAGATGCTCGCGGCGCGCCCCGGCCGGCCAATCGGACTGACGGCGACCGGCGCCGAACCGGCGGATTTCGCCGCACACAGGAGGGTGTATCAGCGCGGCTGCGACTTCTCTTCCTACGACATCCATCATCTGCCGAACCCGTTCACCGAATGGGTACGCGGCAACGGCGCGCCGTTGATCAGCTGGACCGTGCGCACGCAGGCCCAGATCCGCCACAGCCAGGCCCATTGCGACCAGATGACCTTCGAAGGCATTGCGCCGCAGCAATGATGCCTTGCGCTGATGGGGCACCCGCATAAATCTAGCGCATGACGAACAAGCCAGCCGACGCACCGACCGAGAGCGAGCAGAGTTTCACGATCCGGGTCGTCGACTCGCTCGGCGGGGTCGATGCGTCGCGCTGGGACGCGCTGGCCACCGAAACGAAGGAAGCCGAGATTGCTTCCGGCGGTACATCATCACCGGCGCCCAACCCCTTCGTAACGCACGCCTTTCTTTCGGCGCTGGAGGACAGCGGATGCGTCGGCGAAGCAGCCGGCTGGCTGCCCCAGCATCTGATCCTGGAAGACCCGCAGGGGGACCCGGTCGCCGCGGCCCCCGCCTATCTGAAATCCCACAGCCAGGGCGAATACGTCTTCGATCAGGGCTGGGCGGATGCGTTCGAGCGCGCCGGCGGCCGGTACTATCCGAAGCTGCAGATGTCGGTGCCCTTCACGCCGGCGACCGGTCCGCGCCTGCTCGTCGGCAGGGAACCGGGCGCATCGATACGGCGCCAGGCACTGGCCGAGGGCGCCAAGACCTATACGGCGCAGACCGGCATATCGTCGGCTCACGCCACCTTCCTGCGGCCCGAGGACCGGGACGTCTTGAACAATGCGGGTTGGCTGCACCGGACCGACCAGCAGTTCCACTTCCGCAATCGCGGCTACACCACCTATGACGAATTCCTGGAGACGCTGGCGTCGCGCAAGCGCAAGGCGCTGCGCAAGGAGCGCCGCGAGGCACTGGCCAACGACATCTCCATCGACTGGCTGACCGGGCGCGACCTGACGGAGGCGGCCTGGGACGCCTTCTACGCATTCTACATGGACACTGGCAGCCGCAAATGGGGCCGGCCCTATCTGAACCGCTGCTTCTTCAGCCTCGTCGGCGAGCGTATGACCGACCGGACCCTGCTCGTCATGGCGTCGCGCAACGGCCGCTACGTCGCCGGCGCGCTGAACTTCATCGGCGCGGACACCATCTACGGCCGCAACTGGGGCTGTATCGAGGACCACCCGTTCCTGCATTTCGAGGTCTGCTACCACCAGGCGATCGATTTCGCGATCGCGCGCGGGCTGGCCACCGTCGAGGCCGGTGCCCAGGGCCAGCACAAGCTGGCGCGCGGCTACGAGCCGGTGACCACCCATTCGGCCCACTGGATTTCCCATCCGGGCCTGCGCCGCGCCGTGGACGACTATCTCGACGCCGAACGCGCGGAGGTCGCCCATGTGAAGGACGTCCTGGCCGAACACACGCCGTACAAGAAGGGCGAATGACGCTGCAGGTCATGACTGGAGCGCGATGCGGAAGCGCGCACCAAGGGCGCTCCAGCCTTTTGAGTCCCCGCATCCGTCGACAATCGCCGCAATCTGCCTATCGTCCGGACTGATTCTGATACCGGAGGACGCGAGCACC
The DNA here is from genome assembly GCF_036549475.1 of Aurantimonas sp. A2-1-M11. Taxonomy (NCBI): domain Bacteria; kingdom Pseudomonadati; phylum Pseudomonadota; class Alphaproteobacteria; order Hyphomicrobiales; family Aurantimonadaceae; genus Aurantimonas; species Aurantimonas sp. A2-1-M11. The sequence goes on from NZ_JAZHLI010000003.1 coordinate 111,832, forward strand.
ATGAGCGGCTACGACGACACCAACATCTTCGCCAAGATCCTGCGCGGCGAAATTCCCAGCCAGAAGCTCTACGAGGACGATTCCGCGCTGGCGATCATGGACGTCATGCCCGAATCGAAGGGCCACTGCCTCGTCCTGCCAAAGGCGGCGTCCCGCAACATCCTCGATGTGGACGACCGGACGCTGTGCGACGTCATGCCGGTGGTCGCGAAGCTCGCGCGGGCGGTCAAGACGGCGTTCGATGCCGATGGGGTGCGGATCGCCCAGTTCAACGAGGCGGCGGGCGGGCAGACCGTCTTCCACCTGCATTTCCATGTCGTGCCCATCTATGCCGGCGTGCCGCTGAAGAAGCATACGGAGGGCATGGCCGATCCGGATATGCTCGCCGAGCAGGCTGCGCTGATCCGCGCCGCGCTCGGCTGAGCCGACGACGACAAAGAGAAGCGCCACGCGCGCCCCAGGCAACGCCCAGCGCTTTTCACATGTGTAGCAAATCGCCGGAACGTATCCTTTCACGCTCTGCACACGAAAAAGGGCCGCCCCGATGGGACGGCCCTGGATGTGTCGGTCAGCGCGACTTGCGCGGGACCTTGGGAACGGTCCCTGCCCGTTTGGCGGCCGCGGCGGAACTCGCTCCGCTCGCGCCACCGGTCGGCTCGTCGTCCTCGATGTCCGTGCCGTCCGGCGCCACCTTGGCGCGGCGCTTGGCAGCCGGCTTCTTCGGCTTCGGCGGGATCACGTCGGCGATGGCTTCCAGATGCAGCGTCTTGGAGCCGTCCTCGCCGTCCACGACCGTGACCTTCACGGTCCCGCCGTGCTTGAGCTTTCCGAAGAGCACCTCGTCGGCCAGCGGCTTCTTGATGTGCTCTTGGATCACCCTGCCCAGCGGCCGCGCGCCCATCGCCTCGTCATAGCCCTTGTCGGCGAGCCAGGTGATCGCATCCGGCGTCAGTTCGAACGTGACACCGCGCTCCGACAGCTGCGCTTCGAGCTGCATGACGAACTTCTGCACCACCTGGTGGATGACCGGCGTCGGCAGGGAGCCGAACGGGATCGTCGCATCGAGACGGTTGCGGAATTCCGGCGTGAACAGGCGGTTGATCGCCTCTTCGTCGGCGCCGCTGCGCTTGGAGTGACCGAAACCGATCGTCGCCTTGGCCATCTCCGACGCACCCGCATTGGTCGTCATGATCAGGATCACATTGCGGAAATCGATCTGCTTGCCGTTGTGATCGGTCAGCTTGCCGTGGTCCATCACCTGCAGGAGGATGTTGAACAGGTCCGGATGTGCCTTCTCGATCTCGTCCAGCAGCAGCACGCAATGGGGATGCTGGTCGACGCCGTCGGTCAGCAGGCCACCCTGGTCGAAGCCGACATAGCCCGGAGGCGCGCCGATCAGCCGCGAGACCGTGTGGCGCTCCATGTATTCCGACATGTCGAACCGCAGCAGCTCGACGCCGAGGGCCGACGCGAGCTGGCGCGCCACTTCGGTCTTGCCGACGCCCGTGGGGCCGGAGAACAGATAGGAGCCGATCGGCTTGTCCGGCTCGCGCAGTCCCGCCCGGGCCAGCTTGATCGCCGAGGACAGGCCCTCGATGGCCGCATCCTGGCCGTAGACGACCCGCTTGAGCTGCGCATCGAGATGCTCGAGCACCTCCGCGTCGTCCTTCGACACGGATTTCGGCGGAATTCGCGCCATGGTGGCGACGGTGGCCTCGATCTCCTTGACGCCGATCTGCTTCTTGCGCTTGCCGACGGCCAGCAGCATCTGCGACGCGCCGGTCTCGTCGATCACGTCGATCGCCTTGTCCGGCAGCTTGCGGTCGTTGATGTAGCGCGCCGACAGTTCCACCGCCGACTTGATCGCCTCGTTGGTGTATTTGACCCGGTGAAAATCCTCGAAATAGGGCTTCAGGCCCTTCAGGATCGACACGGCGTCGTCGATGGACGGCTCCTTGACGTCGATCTTCTGGAACCGGCGCACCAGCGCCCGGTCCTTCTCGAAGAACTGCCGGTACTCCTTGTAGGTGGTCGAGCCAATGCAGCGGATGGCGCCCGACGAGAGTGCCGGCTTCAAAAGGTTCGACGCGTCCATTGCGCCGCCCGACGTCGCGCCGGCGCCGATCACCGTATGGATCTCGTCGATGAACAGGACCGCGCCCGGATACTCCTCGAGCTCCTTGACGACCTGCTTCAGCCGCTCCTCGAAATCGCCGCGATAGCGGGTACCGGCAAGCAGCGTGCCCATGTCGAGCGAAAAGATGGTCGCGTCGGCCAGGACGTCCGGCACGTCGCCTTCGACGACCCGCTTGGCGAGGCCCTCGGCGATCGCCGTCTTGCCGACGCCCGGATCACCCACATACAGCGGGTTGTTCTTCGACCGGCGGCACAGCACCTGGATCGTGCGGTTGATCTCCTCGGCCCGCCCGATCAGCGGGTCGATCTTCCCGTTGCGCGCCTTCTCGTTGAGATTGCTGCAATAGGCGGTCAGCGCGTCCGGGGCGTTCTTGCGCTTGCCCTCATCATCCTGTCCCACTGTCGACTGCTCATCCTCGGCGCCGCGCAGCGGTCTGGTCTCGGAGGCGCCGGGGCGCTTGGAGATTCCGTGCGATATGAAGTTCACCGCATCATAGCGCGTCATCTCCTGCTCCTGCAGGAAATACGCGGCATGGCTCTCGCGCTCGGCAAATATCGCGACGAGCACGTTGGCGCCGGTCACCTCTTCCCGGCCTGAGGACTGGACATGGATGACCGCCCGCTGGATCACGCGGTGGAATCCGGCGGTCGGTTTGGAATCCTCGTCATGTCCCGTGACGAGGTTGGAGAGTTCGCTGTCGATGTAGGTCGTCAGGTTCCGGCGCAGGGTGTCGAGATCGACGCTGCATCCCTGCATCACCGCCGCCGCGTCCTTGTCGTCGAGAAGTGCCAGCAGCAGATGCTCCAGCGTCGCAAATTCCTGTTGTCGATCGTTGGCGAGCGTCAGGGCCTGATGCAGCGACTTCTCAAGGCTTTGCGAAAATGTCGGCAAGCTTCACCTCAGTTCTTTTCCATCACGCATTGCAGCGGATGCTGGTGCTGGCGAGCGAAATCCATGACCTGGGTCACCTTGGTCTCCGCGACCTCGTAGGTGAACACTCCGCACTCGCCGACACCGTGATTGTGCACATGCAACATGATTCTGGTGGCCGCCTCGCGGTCCTTCTGGAAGAACCGCTCGAGGACGTGAATGACGAACTCCATCGGAGTGTAATCGTCGTTCAGAAGAAGCACTCTGTAAAGGCTCGGCTTCTGGGTCTTGGGTTTCGTCCGCGTGATGACCGAGGTCCCCCGATCGGGGGTCTGATCGTCGTCCTTTCCGGCCTGGGACCGTACGGCAGAGGCGCCGTGGCCGGAAAACGCGTGCATGCTCAATTCAACCACCTTCGTCATCGCTTCATATGTATGTGTCGCCGTACGGAATTTAAGGCGTCAGCCGGCCATGGCAAAGCATGATCGTGCGGCGTCTCGTCCCGGCAGCGCCCGCGCTTGGGCTCAAACGCGAAAAGCCCGGCAACGGGCCGGGCTTTCCTCGCGCAAAATTTGTCGTTACCCGCTGCGCGGGTGACGCTTGCCGATCAGGCCGCCTTGGCGTCGGCGGCCTGCTTGGCGGCCGCCGCCGGCTTGACGGCGACAGCGGTCGAGGTGGTGGAAAGCGTCACCATCGACTGTTCGAGCGGCTTATAGGTTTCCTTGGCGACGTCCGAGCAGATCTCGCTCATGCGGGTCGCCTGGCTCACCCAGCCCTGATAGGCGGTCTTGGCATATTCGTTCTGCAGTGCGATCACCTTGTCCGGCGAGCGCAGCTGGAAGAGCTTTTCCATGAATTCGGCCTGTTGCTCATAGGCCCGCTTGGCGAATTCGGAAGTCTCCGAAGCGATCTGCTGGAAGCCCTTGGTCATAGCCGAAACGGATTTCAGCGCATTGTCCATCGCTTCCTTCGAAACTTTGCTGGCGTCTTCATATGCGTGCATCTGGGTCTCCCTCGGTTTCATGGTTTCCGGGAGGACGTCCGTTCAGCCGGAGGCCGCTTCGCGGCCGGTGGTCCTGGCTGCGCCCCACCCGAATATATTGCACTGCACAATCGGCCGCAAGCGTCGCGAACGACAAAACATGACGTCGGGGAATCTCACCTCACTCCTGCCGGGTTTTGTCGTCATGCTCGGCGGAAATCGAAGCGAGTTGGGAACGGTCCGGCAACCATAAACCGATTGGTAAGCCCGCCGGTACTATTCTCCTGGTCGACACCCGAGGGGAGCTGTCCGCTGATATTGCACGGCCTTTCAGAGCGCTGCGCGAATATCGACCGGCTTCCACCCATTGCCCGAGCCAGAGAGTTGCTGCGTGCGTAACCTGATCCCCCGCCTCACCTCCGCCGCCAGATCGCTGACGAAAGTCGCAGGTATCGCCGCCTTCGGCGCCGGAATGCTGCTGTCAGGCGCCGGCCATGCCGAAGCCAATTCGAAATATGCCGGCTTCGTCATCGACGCGAATAACGGTCAGGTCCTCTACAACGACCGGGCCGACGAGATGCGCTATCCCGCCTCGCTGACGAAGATGATGACGCTCTACATGGCCTTCGATGCGCTTGAGAGCGGTCGGATTTCCAAGCACGACAAGATGCCGGTGTCGTCCTATGCGGCCGGCCGCCCGCCGTCGAAGATCGGCCTCAAGACCGGCTCGACCATCACCGTCGAGGAAGCCATGTACTCGCTGGTGACGAAATCGGCCAACGACGCTGCCGTGGTGCTGGGCGAATTCCTCGCCGGCTCCGAATCCGCCTTCGCGGCGCGGATGACCGCCAAGGCCCGCCAGATCGGCATGCCCAAGACCACTTTCCGCAATGCCAACGGCCTGCCGGATTCGGGCCAGAAGACGACGGCCCGGGACATGGCGACGCTCGGCATCGCACTGCGCGAACATTTTCCGAGCCATTACAAGATCTTCTCGACCCGCTCCTACAGCTTTCGGGGCCGTCGTCTGGGAAGCCACAACCGCGTCCTGGGGCGCGTGAAGGGTACAGACGGCATCAAGACGGGCTACATCAACGCTTCGGGCTTCAACCTCGTCACCTCGATCAAGCGTGACGGAAAGAGCCTCGTGGCAGTCGTGATGGGCGGGCGTTCGGGCCGCTCGCGCGACGACCACATGGTCGAGCTTCTGACGCGCTACCTCCCCAAGGCCAGCACCCGCGATTCCGGCATGCTGCTCGCGGCCCGTACGGCCGGCAACCCGGTCGTCGCTGCGCTGCCAAAGCAGGTTCCTGTGCCGGATTCGCGTCCGGCCATGACCGAAATCGATCAGCGCATCGCCATGGCATACGGTTCCGAGCCGGCCATGGCCGTCGCCCGCATGGTCGAGCCCCAGTCCGGTCCGATCGTCGGCCGCGATGCCCTGAAGGCCGCCCTGGTCGCCGAGCGTCCGTCGGTGCGCATGCCGATCCCGGCCGCCAGCCGCGTGCCGGCCGCCGGCGTGCGCCTGCCGCCTGCAGCGGTTCCGGCCGGCCGCGACCTCGATCCGGCCACGACGGGTGCAATAAAGGTTGCCAGCGTTTCGCAGACCGTTCAGGTGCCCTCGTCCCCCTGGGTGGTCCAGATCGCCGCCACGCCGGAAGCCGAAGCCGCGATGCGGATGCTGGCGGAAGCCAAGCGCAAGGTCGGCGGCCCGCTGTCCGGAGCCGAACCCTTCACCGAAACGGTCAAGAGCGGATCGCAGACCCTCTACCGCGCCCGTTTCGCAGGCTTTGCCAGCAAGGGCCAGGCCTGGTCGGCCTGCGCCGAGCTCAAGCGCAGCGCCTATAGCTGTTACGCCGTCGCCAATTGAGCCGGGCGCGGCGGCCGGTGTTCCGGCCGCCTGCCCCCCGTCACCGAAGGACAACGACCAGCCCGTCCGCTCAGACGGACCCCTAGATTTGTGTTGCGTAGGAAGGGTTCCAGCATGACGACCGAGCATCGGACAGCCAGCATTGCCAACCAGCTGGACTTTCCCGGCCACGGACGGCAGGCCAGCCTCCACCCCCTGCAGCAGGCCGCCATGCGCCTCGGCGAGGCCCGCGATGGCCGCTCGCGCCTGAAGGCGAAGGACCTCGTCGGACTCCTCCTGTCGCATGGCGCGCGGGCCTGGCGGGCGTCGCAGCCCGTCGCCCACACCCGCATCCGGACCATGGCACCCGAGGGGCGGCCGGCGATCCATCTGCGCTTCGGCTGAGGCCGCAGCCAGTCACCGGCCCCGAGGGCGTCGGTGGAATCAGAACAGTCCGAGGTCGATGAGTTCCCGCTGCATGTCGACCGGCAGATCACCCTCGCCGGACTCGCCCGTCCCGATGTCACGCGGCGCGTCCTGGGGCTTCAGATAGCGCCAGCCCTGGAACGGGCGGCGCGGCTGCCAGGCGGTGCGCGCGAAGGTCGGCTCCAGCACCAGCCTGCAGCGTCCGACGTCGTCGGCATCCTTGAAGGGCTGCACCGCAACCAGCCTCTGGCGGACCTGAACCTGGCCCTTGATGACCCAGTAGAGGGATCCGTCGTCGAGGAGTTCGTCGATCCGCTTCGGCACCATGCGCGTCACATGGGCCTGCTCGACGGCCCGTCCCTGCAGGCGCGCCGCAGCCAGACGGGCAGCGACGTGCTCTTCGAGCTCCTCGACGCTACCAATTCCGACACACAGCTTGATCAGATGCAAAGGCATAGGCGTGTCTCAGATCAAACCGGCCGGCACGTCAAGCCGGTTCGCTCTGACGCACACATCCTTCGCGCCCGCATCGCAGACTGAGAAACCGCCGCGACAGGAGTGCCTTATCGCACGCCGCCATGCCGAGGTCTCAGCCAGCGAACCGCACGAAAACGCGACGGCCGGAGCAAACGCACCAGTCCGTCTCGCAACGGCTGTGTCGGGAAAGAGAGGATCGGCTGGCGACGCGCCGGCCTGTTCGGTCAGCTGGCGGCGATGGCCACGGTCTCGGGAACCGTGAAAAGGAAACCGAGAACGAGAAGCGTAGAGAAGATCGCGACCGTCCATACGGTCACGCCCCAGCACGACTTGCGCACGCTGTCATCCATGAAACTGAATATCCTGAATCGAGATTTCCTGCGAACCGGTCACGACCCCCGTCCAGCGGTTTGCAGCCCTTAATTATCGGTTAAGGCGCACAGCTACAAGGCGCCAGCGATGCATAATTCATCATCGCAGCTATGTTTCACATCAACCTTGTCCCGGACTGGTAGCCGGGCCGGAGAACCAGGCTATCCCGTCCCGGTCCGGCGGGTTAAGAAATCCCCATAGAATCCGGCCCTTCGCTGCGAGGGGCAAACCGGGGCGTTACATGGTGTCTATCGATACGGCCGATGGCGCCGCACTCGCGATTTTTCTCGGGGTGTGGCTCGGCTACAATATCGTGACGGAGCGCGGGCCACTGGCGGCACGCGGACTGTCCCAGGCCATGAACCGGCAGCGCGAATGCTGGATGCGGGTCATGCTGCTGCGTGACCTGCGGATGATCGACACGGCAATCATGGCGGGGCTGCAACAGGGCACGGCCTTCTTCGCCTCGGCCTGCATCTTCGCCATCGGCGGCTGCTTCGCCCTGTTCAGTTCGGCCGACCGGATCGCCGAGATCGCGGCGGAGCTGCCGTTCCATGGCCGCCTCGACCTGCCGCTGGTGGAAATCAAGCTGCTCGGCCTGGTGACGATCTTCGCCTATGCCTTCTTCAAGTTCGGCTGGGCGTACCGGCTGTTCAATTACTGCTCGATCCTCGTCGGCGCGATCCCGATGCGGGCGGAGGCAGAGCTCGAACCGGAGCGGGCCGACCGCGCCCTGAACCGCGCCATTCGGTTGAACCAGCTGGCAGGAAAGCACTTCAATTCCGGGCTCCGGGCGATCTTCTTCGCCATCGCCTATCTCGGCTGGTTCCTCGGCCCGACGGCCCTGGTCGGAGCGACCATCCTGGTGGTCGTGATTCTCGCCCACCGGCAATTCCTGTCGAATGCCCGCCGCGCGCTTCTCGACTGATCGCCGGACACCGGCTCGCGGGTCTGAAGGCAATGCAGCTCGCCTACGGCGACGGAAACAGCGCGTCCGTTCGCCCCGACAGGCGGTAGGCGACAAGCCCGAGATATTCGCGAATCGCGAAATGCACCTTTTCGAGATTGCGGATCGTGGTGCTCGACGGGCGATACAGCGCCGGCCCGGATGGTGTGCGGTAATCCACCGGATAGGGCAGCACCGGGAAATCTGCGACCCGGAAGCACCCAACGGCGCGCGGCATGTGTGAGGCCGAGGTGACCAGAAGCCAGACCTCGCCAGCCACCGGCTCCGCCAGTTCCTTGGCGAAGACGGCGTTCTCGAAGGTGTCGCGAGCCCGCCCGTCGAGGAGAAGCCGGTCTTGCTCGAGACCGAGGCCGATATAAAGCACCTCGGCAGCTTCGGTCTCCGGGATATCCTCTTCCAGGAGGGCGGCCACGCCGCCGCTGAACAGCAGCTTCGCTTGCGGATAACGGCGCGCGAGCTCCATCCCCGCGGTCACCCGGTCGGCTGCGTCGTTCAGCTCCGTCAGACCGCGCGTGCGCGCCACCCGCGTGTCGAAGGCCCCGCCGAGCACGATGATCCCATCCACCCTGTCCGGCAGCTCCGGGCGTGGGAACCGGTCTTCCAGCACCGCCATCATCATGAGCCCCGCCGGCGTCAGGCTGCACACGGCAAGGGCCGCGACGGACAGCGCAATCAGGCCCGCGGCAAGGCGTGCCCGGCCCAGCGCCAGGGCCAGAAGGCCGAGGATGACGACAAGCAGGATCGCGGCCAGCGGTTGCAGGACGAACCAGCCGATCTTGGCGGCATAGAAGAACAATGGCGGGCCCTCTCCGGTCAGCTCTCGTCGGCGGACGGCCCTGCGGGAGCGGGCGCCGCTTCGCGTCTGTCCGTTTGTACCACGACCGGCGTGCGCATGAGGATCTCGCGATGCGGGAACGGGATGGCGATGTTGTTCGCCTTGAACGCATCCCAGAGGGCGAGGAGCACGTCGCCCTTGACGTTGGTCAGGCCCGCCTGGGGATCGCGGATCCAGAAGCGCACGACGAAATCGATCGAGGAGGCGCCGAAACCGGTCATCCAGCAGACCGCCGCCTTGTGCGAAACGACCCGCTCGCAGCTCTCCGCCGCCGCCTTGGCGATCCGGATCACCTCGTGCGGATCGCTGTCATAGGCGACGCCGAACTCCACATCGATCCGCACCAGGTCGTTGGAGAACGACCAGTTGATCACCTGGTTGGTGATGAAATCCTCGTTGGGGATCAGGTATTCGCGTCCGTCGCGGGTCACCACCGAGACGAAGCGCGCCCGCAATTCGCGAATCCAGCCGAAGGTGTCATCCAGCGAGATCGTGTCACCGGGTTTGATCGACCGGTCGAGGAGGATGATGATTCCCGAGATGAAATTCGACACGACCTTTTGGAGGCCGAAACCGAGACCGACGCCGATTGCGCCGGACAGGACGGTGAGCGCGGTCAGGTCGACCCCGATGGAAGCCAGCGCGATGGTCAGCGCGACGATGATCAGGCCGATCTTCAGGAACTTGCCGATCAGCACCCTCAGGGTCGGGGTCAGTTCCTGGTTGCGCTGGACGCGCGTGTCGAGAAAATTGCCGGCGACCGAGGCCAGCCAGAGGGTGACCCCGATGACGGCGATCGCCTTGATCACCAGCAGCGCCGAAATTCGGCTCTGCCCCACCGTGATCGCCGATTCGTCCAGCACCGTCGCGACCGGCCCCAGGAGGTCGAGGATCGACAGGCCGGCAAGAAGCGACGCGACGATGGTGATCAGGCGGGCGAGGAGCCGGTTGCGGACGATCCGCGATCCGACGGCGATCACCAGATAGGCGAAGGCCAGATTAAAGACCACGTCGACGATCTGGGACCGCGGCCCGCCGGCCGCCCGGTCGATCTGCGTCGCCAGCCACAGCAGCAGGACGAAATAGACCAGCCCCATGCGCCGGCGGATCGCGGCGACCAGCCGGAGAATGCGCGGCGCGCCCTTGATCCTGCGGGCCTGCGCCTCGATCAGATCGCGCGTCAGGCGGTCGAGCAGCCACGCGAGGCCGAGACAGGCGACGACGACGGCGATCTGGAACAGCGACGATGGCTCGTAGAAGAAGCCGAGAACGTCACCGGCCCCTTCCACGAGCGAACCGCCGATCCGCCGAAACGTCGCCTCGTCCATCAGGCGCGGTCCCAGGTGGGTGCGAAGGAGGGATCGATCAGCCGCTGGCGCCGCAGGCTCAGTTCGGTGATCGCCGCCCGCTCCGTCTCGGTCAGCTCGAAATCGAAGACGTCGAGATTCTCCTGCAGGCGTTCCGGCGTCTTGGTCCGCGGGATGGCGCCGACGATGTCCTGCTCGATCTCCCAGCGCAGGACGATCTGGGCCGGGCTCTTGCCGTGCCGCTCGGCCGCCTCCCGGATGACCGGGTCGGCCAGCATCTCGCCGCCCTTCCCGATCGGCGAATAGGCGATCATCGCCATGTCGTGGCGGCGGCAGGCGGCCAGAACGTTCTCCTGGCTGAGATACGGATGATACTCGACCTGGTTGCAGACCAGCGGCGCCGAGGACATGGCGGCAGCCTCGTCGACCATCGCGCTGGTGAAGTTGGCGACGCCGATATGCCGGGTCAGGTTCTCCCCGATCGTCGCGTTCAGGGCATCGATCGTTTCCTCCAGCGGCACGTCTGCGTTCGGCCAGTGGATCAGCAGGAGGTCGACCGGTCCCTGCCCGATCGCCTCCACCGCCGCGCGGGTGCTGGCCATCAGCTTGTCTTCGGACAGGTCGGTCCACCAGATCTTGGTGGTGACGAACAGTTCGTCCCTTGCGATGCCGCTGGCGGCAATCCCTGCGCCGACTTCCTTCTCGTTGCCATACATGCGCGCGGTGTCGATATGGCGATAGCCGGCGTCGATGGCCTTTGCCACCATATCGACGCAAGTCTGGCCTTCGAGTGTGAACGTGCCGAATCCGATTGCGGGGATGCGGGCTCCGCCTGCCTCGATGATCTTCATGTATTACCTCTCCGGATTGCAGCGAGCCGGGTCGCTCCGGCAGCTGTCCGTCCTGAAGATAGGCGGACGGCAAGTGTTTCCAGCCGTCGAGGAGTGCGCGTGAGTCAGGCAGACAACCCGCCGGTGAGCCGCGGGCGGATCGAGATCATCGACATCGCGCGCACCGTCGCGCTCTTCGCCATGGTGGTCTATCACTTCACCTGGGACCTGGAGTTCTTCAGCTATGTCGAACGGGGACTGACCGGCCAGGGCGGCTGGCGCATCTTCGCGCGGTGCATCGCCTCGTCCTTCCTGTTCCTGGTCGGGGTCAGCCTCGTCCTCGCCAATGATCGCGGAATCCGCTGGCAGCCCTTCCTGAAGCGCCTGGCCCAGGTAATGGCGGGCGCCCTGGCGATCACGGCGGCCACCCTGTTCACGACCCCGAACAGCTACGTCTATTTCGGCATCCTGCATCACATCGCGGTGGCCAGCCTGCTCGGGCTCCTCTTTCTCCGGCTGCCCTGGCCTGCGGCGGCCGCCGCAGCCATTGCCGTGGTGGCCCTGCCCTTCTTCGTCGCGACGCCGTTGCTCGACCCGAAATGGCTCAACTGGATCGGCATGTACCAGAGCCCGCCGCTGTCGAACGATTTCGTGCCGCTGTTTCCCTTCTTCGGCGCCGTGCTCGCGGGCATCGCGGCGGCACGGCTGGCCGTCGACCGGGGCCTGCTCGCGCGGATGCGCGGCTGGAACGACCGCTTGAAGCCACTCGCACCGTTGGGCGTCGTCGGCCGCCATTCGCTGATGTTCTATCTTCTGCACCAGCCCATCCTGTTCGGACTGGTCTTTGCCTTCGCGCAGGTCGCCCCTGCCGACCGGACGGCGGTGTTCCGGTCCGACTGCCAGCGTTCGTGCGTGGCCGAGCGCGACCAGGCCTTTTGCGAGCGCTATTGCGCCTGCGCGGAGGATGAGCTGCAGCAACGGGAACTGTTCGACGTCCTGATGGGCGGGGATCCGAGCGAACAGCAGATGTCGCTCATTCGCGACGTGACGCGGGAATGCGCATACCGGACCGAGTGAGGATCGAGAGACGCCGGCGTCAGCCGGTGCGCACGCTCTGGCCGACGCCCAGCTCGGCCATGCGGGTCAGGCAGGCCTCCTCGGCGGCGTCGAGCTCGCGCAGGAGATCCTCGATGTCGCGGCGCTTCTGCTCGAGTTCATGGCGCTTGTCGCTGACCCGCCCGATGATCGCCTTGAGCTGGCCGGCCTCGCCGGGCGGACTCTTGTACATGCTCATGATCTCGCGGATCTCCGCGATGGAGAAGCCGAGCCGCTTGCCGCGCAGGATGTTCTTCAGGAGCTGGCGGTCGGAATGCCGGAACAGCCGCGTGCGGCCCCGGCGGATCGGCGCGAGCAGGCCTTCGTCCTCGTAGAAGCGAATGGTCCGCGTCGAGATGCCGAACTCCCGCGTGAGCTCGGTGATCGTGTAGTAGTCTCGCATGCGAGATCCGTGTCCCCTCGATCGGCGCCCCCACCTGCATGATGCCAGATTTACGTAAAAGTCAATTCGTCATCTGCCCTATGGTGAACTGCAACACCTCGAGCGGGGTCAACCCAAACCGAACCAGAGGGCCGCGAGGCCGAGAAACGCGAAGAAACCGACGACGTCGGTCACCGTCGTGACGAAGGTACCCGAGGCGATCGCCGGATCGGCGCCCATGCGGTCGAGGATCAAGGGAATCAGGATCCCTGCCAGCGCGGCGGCCATCATGTTGACGACCATGGCGACCGCGATCACGCCGCCGAGGCCGACGCTCTCGAACCAGACGGCCGCGACGACACCGATGATCACGGCGAACAGCACGCCGTTGAGGAGGCCGACCAGCGCCTCGCGCCGGATGATCCGACCGGCATTGTAGAGGTCGATGTCGCGTGAGGCGAGCGCCCGCACCGCGACCGTCATGGTCTGGGTGCCGGCATTGCCGCCCATGGAAGCGACGATCGGCATCAGGATCGCCAGCGCGACCATCTGCTCGATCGTGGCGTCGAACACGCCGATGACGCAGGATGCCAGGATCGCCGTTGCGAGGTTGATCAGCAGCCACGAGAAGCGCGAGCGCGCCGCCGTCAGCACCGTGTCGGAAATCTCTTCGTCGCCGACGCCGCCGAGGCGCTTGATGTCCTCGTCCGCTTCCTGCTGCAGGATGTCGATGACGTCGTCGATGGTCAGGATGCCGACCAGCCGCTCGTTCGCGTCGACGACCGCGGCCGACAGGAGATCGTACTGCTCGATGATCTGCGCGGCTTCCTCCTGGTCCATTTCGGCCGGGATGGCATGGCGCGTCTCATGCATGATGTCTTCGATCTTCTCCGGGCGCTTGGCCCGCAGGATGCGGTCGAGATCGACGGCGCCCTGCAGCTTGAAGCTCGGATCGATGACGAAGATCTGCGCGAAGGATTCGGGCAGTTCCTCCTCGTCGCGCATGTAGTCGATGGTCTGACCGACGGTCCAGAACGGCGGCACCGCGACGAACTCCGTCTGCATTCGACGGCCGGCCGATTCTTCCGGATATTCCAGCGAGCGCCGCAGCCGGATCCGCTCGCGGAACGGCAGTCGGTCGAGGATTTCCTTGCGGTCCTCCTCGTCCAGATCTTCCAGGATGTAGACCGCGTCGTCGGAATCGAGCTCGCGCAGCGCTTCGGCGACCTGCGCATTCGGCATTGCGTCGACGATGGACAGACGGATCGCCTCGTCCACCTCCGTGAGCGCGGTATAGTCGAACTCGTCGCCCATGAGCCGGACGAGCGACTGACGGGCGTCCTTGTCCAGGGATTCGAGAAGATCGCCGAGTTCGGATTCGTGCAGCCGGCCGACTTCGGCGCGCAGATAGACGGCATCGTCGGCCTCGATTGCGGCTTCGACGCGCTCCCGGAACGCGCCGTCGACGAAGCCGTCCTCGTCGTAGATGCCTGAACGCGCGTCGGCCTCGGGCACATCGCTCGTGAGCTGTGTGTCAGCCATGCACCCTCCCGACTGTTGGAGAAACCAGGAAAACCGTCCGCGTGGACGGATAAGCCGCGTCTACAACATTGGCCCGAAAACCGGAATCGATTTCCGGTGAGCACGACGCGGGGATTCAAGAGGCTAGAGCGTCTTTTGCGCGTCCAGTCGGGCGCACGGCGCTCTACCGGAATTGCCCATCAGTCGGAAGCCGCATGCGTCGTTTTCGATCGGATGCGATGGTCACTTCCCCGACATCCGGAGGCGACATCCGACGACGATCGCGGCGCCGGCGTCACGCCGATGCGACTGTCCGATCGTCGGGAGAAGGCTGGTGCGGTCGAGAAAGGTCGCATTTGACTGCTCCGTCAAGAAGTTACCGATGGGTGCGGGGAAATTCCGACCGTTGAAATCTCTAGCATATTTTTAGCCTTCCCCGCACCGATCGAACCTACGACCCGCTGATTCAGCGTCTGAGATCGCCACTGATTTCATTGATTAATTTCTCAAACCGAATTGATTTAGGCGATATGATTTCAACGGCTTTCGCGGGAATTGCAAACCACGTCAGATGCTCAGAAGGAATGCCTTCCCGACCTTCTTATCCGCCGGCTCGAAAGCGCTCCCGTGCTAGGGGATATACGCACGATGGTATCGACGCCTCCAGATGAGGCCGTCAGCTGTGCTTCCCTTCTGCGACAAAAAAAGACCCCGCCGAAGCAGGGCCTTCTTGGCTTGTCGGGCTAAAAATTACTTCTGCCCTGATGCGTCTCCTCCAGAGCTATCTGCCCCGTCCGAGCCTTCCGAGCCGTCGGTGTCTCCAGCGCTGTTATTGTCCTGCGAGTTGCCCGGATCCTGGTCGCTGGCCTCGGTGTCTCCACCTTCGGCGCCATCACCAGTTCCGGCATTGCTATTCTGACTGTCAGTGCCGGCGGTACCGTCAGCGTCGGCGGATCCGGCGGTGCCGTCCATGCCGGGGGTACCGTCAGTGCCAGCCACACCGGCGGTGCCATCCATGCCGGCGGCACCATCAGTGCCAGCCACGCCGGCGGTGCCGTCCATGCCGGCGGCACCATCAGTGCCAGCCACGCCGGCGGTGCCGTCCATGCCGGAGGTACCGTCAGTGCCAGCCACGCCGGCGGTGCCGGCGGTGCCGGCGGTGCCCGCTACAGCCTCTTGGTCGGCCGGTCCTTGTAAGCCGGTCACTCCTGCCGCATTCGTTGATTCTCCTACTATCGCGCCGTCGTCATTTTCCTCAACTCCAGGGACGAGCGAGCCGGTCTCATTTTCCAGGGAACGTTCACGAGAGATCGAGCCCGTCGTTAGCGGAGGACAGGCGGCGAGTTCTTCCGTTGATAGCACTTGCTGCTGCCGCATCAGCATCTCGCATTGCTCGATTGACAGCACGAGCGGCGAAGACTGAGCGGCTGCCGGAGTGGCAATCGATGCGCCGAGCGCTCCGAAAATGAAGGCAGCCGAAAGCTGCAGCGCTGTGCGCTGCTTCGCATAGATGGACATAAATTTTCCTTTATTTTCAAACGGATACAAAGGCGCACCGTAGATGCAGCGTTAAGCGCTGCTGAACGCAAAGGTTCAAATGCGAGCGATCACGAAGCCGACATCGTCCATCTCAAAGGACGCTGGATCAGCCACAGGCAAGACAACCCTGCAAAGCTAATCATCCGATCCGTAGGAACCTGCTCCCGTGACCCGCTTGCTGATCATCGTTGCTGCCGCAACAGCTCTTGCCGGCTGCAGCCAAACAGGAAATCCTGTGATGACGACGGGGTACATAGGCACTCCGTCCGTTTCCAAGAGTCCATCCGGCGCGGCGCGTAGCCTGATGCAGACAGGAGGACACGCTTTTGCGCCGCCGGCGTTTTATGAATTTTGCAAACGGGAAAAGCGGCTGTGCGACTCGCAGAGCGGCGCCAAAATTGTTGATCTCACCCCTTCGCTTGAGCGCGAGCTGAAATGGGTGAACCTGGCCGTGAACCGACAGATTCGGCAGCGCGATGATCGTGAAGCGACCGGGAAAGATGATGACTGGCGCCTGCCTTCTTCGAGAGAAGGTGACTGCGAGGATTTCGTGATCTTGAAAAAGAAAGAGCTGTTGGAGCGCGGATGGCCTGCCTCAGCCCTTCTTATTACGGTGGCTCGCCAGCGGCGAAACAATGAGGGTCATACCGTTCTCACCGTTCGGACCTCCGAGGGAGATCTGATCCTCGACAACCTGACGGGCAGCGTCAAAGTTTGGTCTGCCACGCCCTATCGCTACTTCGCCCGCCAGTCCCAACGAGAAACAGGTAAGTGGGAGAGGATCAGCTGATATAATGCTGATTGGGTGTCGAACCCTGGCATCATTCCACTCTCTCCTTTCCAGGCTCGGAACGACGACGAGCATGGGTTGGACTCGTCGTCAACCTCAGCCTAGAGCGGCACGAGATCGGTATTTCCGGCCCGGACCATAGCAGCATCGTTCGTCTGGATAGCGGCCCCTTCAGCAACGTTGTTATTTCGGGCTTCGGGACGGCGGTTGTCTCCGACGGTGGCGCTCTCGCTGGAGTCAGGGTTACCGCTCTCGATGGTAAGCCGATCAAGAGCCGCCATACTCCGGCCACCGCCATATTGGTCGACGTCGTCGCTCGGGGCCCGAGAATTTACCCGCCGCCAACACAGCACATGGGTGCTCCGCTGAAAGACCCCTCACCAATTGGAGCGGCCGAGCTCGCGGTAGCTTTTCTTGATGACTTAGTGCGCGAAGCTGCAACGCTCATACAGCCACTGCGATAGCGTGCTGCCACTCGGTAGCAACACAGGGTGGGATTCCCTCCGAGGCCTCCAGTGCCACACCCAAGCACCTATTATCTTTCACTTTTCCTACTGCCGGAACCGGACCCATTGCCACACCGGCTGGAAGGTGTGGCAATCCGTTCCCGGTCCGCCCTCTCCAATCTGCTCCGGATACGGCCAGACCCGCATGCGCCAGGCGGTTGACAGGCGGAAGTTGGCAACCCCTGCACCCCTATCCCCGTCTTTGATGGTGCGGGGAGAATAAAATTCAGATATATCAGCCACTTAGGAGCGGCTGGTGCGGTCGAGAAGACTCGAACTTCCACGGGTTGCCCCACAGCGACCTCAACGCTGCGCGTCTACCAATTCCGCCACGACCGCACGCCGTGTAACCGAAGGCTGGTAAAGCCGTCGGTGGCGGGCATGTAACAAGAGTTGCCGAACCGCACAAGGGCTTTTCCTGCCGCGTTCGCGCCATTTCGCAGATCCCCTTCCGGCTCCGGATGCAGCCTGCTTTTCGTGTCCGCCCGGAGCCGCTACATAGCGGCGATGACGACGCCCCCCGCACAGACGCCGGCGAGCCCTCGGCTCGCCACCATGACCGATCACTTCGCCGCCCGGCCGGGCTTCGGCCCGGTCGAATGGCGGGTGATCGACGGCCTCCTGCCCTATCCGGAGGCGCTGGAGATGATGGAGCGGCGCGTCGGCGAAATCGCTTCGGGCACGGCCCCCGAGACGGTGCTGCTCGTCGAGCATCCGCCGCTCTACACTGCCGGCACCGGCGCCAGGGACGCCGATCTCGTGGATGCGCACCGGTTCCCGGTCTTCCAGGCGGGACGCGGCGGCGAATACACCTATCACGGGCCGGGCCAGCGGGTGGCCTATGTGCTCCTCGACCTGAGACGCCGGCGCGAGGATGTGCGTGCCTTCGTCGCGGCGCTGGAAGCCTGGATCATCGGCACGCTCGACACCTTCCAGGTCCTCGGCGAGCGCCGCGAGGACCGGGTCGGCGTCTGGGTTCGCAGGCCGGCGCGTCCGCTCGCCGCCGACGGCACGGTCGCCGAGGACAAGATCGCCGCCATCGGCATCCGCGTGCGCCGCTGGGTGACCTTCCACGGCATCTCGCTCAACGTCGATCCCGATCTCGACCATTTCAGTGGCATCGTGCCCTGCGGCATCCGGGGCCACGGCATCACCAGCCTTGCCGACCTGGGCATCCTCGTCTCGATGCCCGAAATCGACAGCGTCCTCCGCACGCAGTTCGAAACGGTGTTCGGCTCGACCGTGGGCGCCGGCTCGTAGGCGCTGGCGTCGACAGCGATTCGGCGGGACGGCAGCCAGGATCGATCGGAGAGCAGCCGGCCGACTGATGGCTTGGCTGGGATCGCAAGGGCGCACGCTTAGCCCAGCCGGACGCACCCGGTGCCACGGACGGATCCCTACACCGTAGCGCGGACCGAAAACGCTCCGTCCGGCGCCTCGTCGCTCGCAACGACATCGACCGTCGAAACGGACGCGGCGCGAGGGCCCGTCCAGAGCGCGGCCAGAAACTCGTCGACGATTTCCGCGTCACCGATGATCGCCGCTTCCACCTCGCCGGACGCCCGGTTGCGGACCCAGCCGGACAGGCCCCGCCGCACGGCTTCGTCGCGGCACCAGGCGCGGTAGCCGACGCCCTGGACCCGGCCGCCGATGGTCACGTGAACAGAGCTGTTCATGTCCGCCCCGTCCGTCTTCCGGCGCCCGTCGTGCCGCCTGCCCTGCGATCCGGCATCATTCGAATTCCATGATCACCGCGTCGACGGCCAGGCTGTCGCCCGGCTTGGCATTCAGCCTGGTCACCGTCGCGTCGCGCTCGGCGCGCAGGATGTTCTCCATCTTCATCGCCTCGACCACCGCCAGAGTCTCGCCGGCCTTGACCTCCTGGCCCTCCGCCACCGCGATGGAGACGACCAGACCCGGCATCGGGCAGAGCAGCATCTTCGAGGTATCCGGCGGCAGCTTCTCCGGCATCAGCCGGTCGAGCTCGGCGACGGCCGGTGACAGCACCTTGGCCTCGACCCACAGCCCGTCGACGAAGATCGCCGTCACGTTCTCGCGCGAGCGGACCTGGGCCGACAATTCGTCGCCGTCGATCGTGCCGATCCAGGGCGACTGGCCCGGCGCGTAATCGGTCGCGAGCACGATTTCGGTCTCGTCGACGCCGATGCGGTAACGGACCGGGCCGCTGGCCTCGCCGGCATCGAGATCGACGGCCACATCCAGATACTCGCCATCGATCTTGGCGACCCAGTCCCGCTGAACCGCGCCGGAATGCTGGCGCAGTCGGTCGACATGGCGATCGAGTCGCGCCTTGCGGGCGAGCTCGATCGTCGTGGCGACCAGCGCCGCACGGCGCAGCGTTTGGCGCGACGGTGTCGGCCGCTCGAAGCCATCGGGATATTCCTCGGCGATGAAGGCGGTCGACAGCCGGCCTTCGCGCCAGCGCGGATGCTCCATCAGGGCCGCGAGGAAGGGGATGTTGTGCTCGATGCCCTCGATCTCGAAGCGCGACAGCGCAACGCTCATGGCGTCGATCGCCGCTTCGCGCGTAGCCGCATGGGTGCACAGCTTGGCGATCATCGGATCGTAGAACATGGCGATCTCCGATCCCTCGGTCACGCCGGTATCATTGCGCACCACCGCCGCGCCGAGCGGTCCCTCCTCCGGCGGCCGGTAGCGCGACAGCCGGCCGATCGACGGCAGGAAGCCGCGGAACGGGTCCTCGGCATAGATCCGGCTTTCCACCGCCCAGCCGTCCATGCGGACCGCGTCCTGGGCGATCTGCAACGTCTCGCCGGCGGCGATGCGGATCATCTGCTCGACGAGGTCGATACCGGTGACGAGCTCCGTCACGGGATGCTCGACCTGCAGCCGCGTGTTCATTTCGAGGAAGTAGAAATTGCGCTCGGCATCGACGATGAACTCCACCGTGCCGGCGCTCTGGTAGTCGACCGCCTGCGCCAGTGCGACCGCCTGCTCGCCCATGGCCCGGCGCGTGTCTGCGTCGAGATAGGCCGACGGGGCTTCCTCCACGACCTTCTGGTTGCGCCGCTGAATCGAACATTCGCGCTCGCCCAGATGGATGGCATTGCCATGGGCATCGGCCAGCACCTGGATCTCGATGTGGCGCGGATCGACGATGAACTTCTCGATGAACACCCGGTCGTCGCCGAAGGACGAGCGGGCCTCGGACCGCGCACGCTCGAACCCGTCCCGGCATTCGCTCTCGTTCCAGGCAATGCGCATGCCCTTGCCGCCGCCGCCGGCGGACGCCTTGATCATCACGGGATAGCCGATCTCGCCGGCGATCCGCACCGCCTCGGCCGGATCCTCGATGATGCCCAGATGGCCTGGCACGATGCTCACGCCGGCCTTTTCGGCGAACAGCTTCGATTCGATCTTGTCGCCCATCGCCCGGATCGCCTTCGGCTTCGGGCCGATGAAGACGATGCCGTTGTCCTCCAGCAGTTCGCAGAAGGCGGCGCGTTCCGACAGAAAGCCGTAGCCCGGATGCACTGCTTCCGCCCCCGTGGCACGGCAGGCCTCCAGGATCTTCTCGGCGACCAGATAGCTCTCCCCGGCCGGTGACGGCCCCACATGCACCGCCTCGTCCGCCATCCCCACATGCACGGCGCGGCGGTCGGCATCGGAATAGACCGCGACTGTCGCAATGTTCATGGCCCGCGCGGTCTTGATGCTCCGGCAGGCGATCTCACCCCGATTGGCGACCAGAATCTTCTTGAACATGATGGGGTGCTACTCCGGAACAGATCGTGCATCCTGCGGTTTCGTCCGTTTTGACCTTTGCCCCGCCGGACTGCAAGCCGCCATCGCGGCACCCGGGGCAAGGGGTGGAGGCATGCGGCCGAGAGCGGCTCCGCGGTGACAGCACGGGGCGGACGGCGCGCGGGAGGGAGCGAAGGCCGGATGACGGAACTCATGCAGATGGATGCCGATACGATCGGCGGCCGGATCCAGCGCGGGCGCGAATCACTGGGCATCACCACCGCCGAACTCGCCGCGCGCCTCGGGGTGAAGATCGAGACCATGCGCGGCTGGGAGCGGGACAGGGCCGAGCCGCGCGCCAACCGCCTCATCATGCTGGCGGGCCTCCTGGGCGTCAGCCCGGCTTGGCTCATCGGTGGTTATGGCGAGGTGCCCGACGCCGTCGATCTCGACGAGACCGGCATGGCCGCCAGGCTCGACAATCTGCGCGCCAGGCGCGACGTGCTCGACCGCGAGATCACCCGGCTGGAAGCCGCCATGAGCGGCACATCCACATGATGACAGGGTCGGGAATGCGCCCGTATCGCGACAATTCTGCCCGCGGCGCCGTATCCGAGACCGTCAGGAAAGTCGGACCACGATGATCAAGGTTCTGATCGACGCCGACGCATGCCCGGTCAAGGACGAGGCCATCGAGGTCGCCGCGCGCTACGGCGCCGAGGCCGTTCTGGTCTCCAATGGCGGCATGCGGCCCTCCCGGTATCCCGGCGCTCGCATCGTCACGGTTCCCGAAGGCGCGGACGCGGCCGACGACTGGATCGTGCTCGCCGCCGAGGCGGGTGATGTGGTCATCACGGCCGACATTCCGCTGGCCGCGCGGGCTCTGGAAAAGGGCGCAGCGTCGCTCGGCCCCACCGGCCGCGAATACACCAGCGAATCGATCGGCACCGCGCTCTCGATGCGCGCCTTCAAGCAGCATCTTCGCGAGACCGGCGAAAGCAAGGGCTACAACGCATCCTTCACTGGCGCGGACCGATCCCGATTCCTGCAAAGCCTCGACATGGTGCTGCGCCGTCCGCGGCCTAGCCCGTGATCTGTCTCGGTGTCATGGGTGCTTGCAGCCGCCCGAAATACGGCGATAATACGTCCAGAAACCGGCCGAACCCGCACTTGTTGCGTCGCAAAAGTATTTTGCCAGACAATTAATTCGCCGGAAATGCTTATCTGCACCCAAATTGGTTACTGCTCGTTAGGAAACTCACCATATCCTGCCTCAACGGAAGAACCGGGGACCGGGAATCGGTGTAGATCGTCATGTTGCAGCATCGAGAGCAAGGTTTCGCCGTTCAGTTGATGGAACATCTGGTTGTTCCGACGTTCGTCCTGGACGCAAAGGGACATGTGACAATATGGAACCGCGCCTGTGAACGCCTGACCGGCGTGCGGGCTTCGGAGGTGATCGGCACCAAACGCCATTGGAGCGGCTTTTACGAGAAGCCGCGACTGTGCCTCGCGGATCTTGTACTGAGCGGTCAGGGCGACCGGGTCGACGACCTCTACACCGCCAACCGCAGCGAGACCTACCATCAGGGCGCGCTGTCCGCGGAGAACTGGTGCGTGCTGCCGCAATGCGGCGCCCGCCGATATCTGGCAATCGATGCCGGGCCGATCTACTCGCCGAACGGATCACTCATTGCCGTCGTCGAGACATTGCGCGACATCACCTCGCAGAAAGAGGCACAGACGGCCCTTGAGACGCTGGCCAGCCAGGACGGGCTCACCGGGGTCGCCAATCGCCGCATGTTCGACCAGCGCCTCGCCGCCGAATGGCAGCACCCGGCGCAGTTGTCGCTGCTGATGATCGATATCGACCATTTCAAACCCTACAACGACGCGCTGGGCCACCAGCGTGGCGACGACTGTCTGAAGCGGATCGCGTCGCTGATCGTCTCCGAGACCCGGCAGGAATGCGACCTGGTCGCACGCTATGGCGGCGAAGAATTCGCGGTCATCCTGCCCCATGCCGACATGCACGTCGCTCTTGCCGTCGGCAGGCGCATCCTCGCGGCCGTGAAGTGCGCGGCGATCGATCATCCCGACCCGGCCTGTCCGCCACTGGTGTCGCTCAGCATCGGCGCTGCGTGCCGGGAAAGCCGATCGGAGGCACCGGAGGCCCTCATCGCCGAGGCCGATGCCTCGCTCTACCGCGCCAAGCAACTCGGTCGCGACCGGATCATCATGGGCGAGACCGACATCGCCGCGTGATCACCGGCCGTCGCGGCCATTACCGCTCCCAGGGCCTGGACCCATGACGGCCCAATGGCACTCGATCAGCTGAATTCAGGAAGACAGCGCGGCCCCGCGCGCGCGAAGAATAAAAGTGGCCGGCCGGTCTTCGTGCGACGGTACGAGGAAACCGCCATTGCACTTGACCGACCGACCGCCCCACGGGACCCAGGAGATGCGGCGGACCTGAGCATTCCATGGGGTAACTGCGAAGATGCGGAGTTAACCCCTTGACCTTCGGTGTAAACACAGGTTCGCGCAGAACCGGACCAAATGCAACGAGTCGTCGTGCTCACGGCGCATGAAGTTTTAAACAATGGTTAAGACCGATGGCGACTGACGTTTCAGTCACGTCTGTTGCGCGTCACCCTGCCCACGTCCCTAATCAGGCCGCGTCCGCCAGGCCGATGCGATTGCGCCCGTTGCGCTTGGCTTCGTAGAGCGCCCGGTCGGCACGCTCGATCAGTGACGCAGCATCGTCGTGGTCCGGATCGAAGACGGCAAGCCCTTCGCTGACGGTGACGGTCAGAAACTCGCCGGCGATCCGGAAGGGCATGTCGGACACGCTCCGGCGGATCCGGTCGGCCACCGCCATCGCCGTGGCCTCGTCTGCGCCCATCATCAGGACCGCGAATTCCTCGCCGCCAAAGCGGCAGGCCAGATCGCTGGCGCGCAGGCAATCGCTCAGCCGACGGGCAAAATCCTTCAGGACGTGATCGCCGGCGGCGTGACCCCAGCCATCATTGATCCGCTTGAAATGGTCGATGTCGGCCATCAGCACCGAAAAGCTGACGCCGGTCTCGCGCGCCCGGTCGACCGCCTTGGCCAGATGCGTCTCCATGAAGCGGCGATTGTGCAGGCCGGTCAGCGGATCGGACAGCGCCATCGCGATGGTCTCCTCGACGGAGCGGCGCAGGCATTCGTCATATCGCCGCCGACGCAGCTGCGTGCGGATCCGTGCAACCAGCTCGTTGCGGTCGAGGGGACGCTGGAGATAGTCGTTCGCGCCCAGTTCCAGAGCCTTGGCCGCGCCGACGTCGTCCCCGGCAGCCGCAATGCCGATGACCGGCAGGTGGCGCGTGGCCACGTTGGACCGGAACTGGGAGACGAGCCGGAGCGGCTCGCCGGTCGTCGCCGCCAGATCGACCAGGATGACGTCGACATGTCCGGCGGATGCGGCCGCCAGCATGGCAGCGGCGTCGTCGGTCACCTCGACCGTCGCAATGCCCTTCAGATGTTTCTGCAGCCGCCGGACCTCGTCGGCGCCATCGGCATAGAGCGCCAACCGGGTCGACGGCGGAAATGCACTGCCGGCTGCATCTTCCTTGCTGACGAGACTGGCCGCCGTTTCCGCACGTCGGCGCAGTTCGTCGGTGGTCAGCTTCAGGCGGGTCAGGCTGCGCACCCGCGAAAACAGCGGCAGGTCGCGGACCGGCTTGGTCAGGAAGTCGTCGGCACCGGCATCCAGCCCGGCCACCCGATCGGATGGCTGGTCCAGTGCCGTGATCAGCACGATCGGCAGATGCATCATCTCCGGATCGTTCTTCATCAGGCGGCAGACCTCGAAACCGTCCATCTCCGGCATCATCACGTCGAGAAGCACGAGGTCGATGGTCTGGTTGCGGCAGATCTCCAGCGCAGCGGCTCCGCTGGTCGCGGTGATCACGTCGTAATATTCGGCCGACAGCCGCGCCTCCAGGACCCGGAGATTGATCTCGAGGTCGTCGACGATCAGGATCCGTGCGGTCATGCGATCTCCTCAGGCGTCGCCGAGAAACGAGCGGATCGTCTCGATGAATTTCGTCACGGAGATCGGCTTGGAGATATAGGCCTCGCAGCCGCCCTGCCGGATCCGCTCCTCGTCGCCCTTCATCGCGAAGGCGGTGACGGCGATCACGGGAATGCGAAACAGTTCCGGGTCTTCCTTGAGCTGCCGGGTGACATCGAGCCCGGAAATTTCCGGCAGCTGGATATCCATCAGGATCAGGTCCGGCCGGTGCTCGCGCGCCAGCTCCGTGGCGGTCAGCCCGCTTCGGGTCTGGATCGTCCGATAGCCGTGCGCTTCGACCAGGTCGCGGAAGAGCTTCATGTTCAGCTCGTTGTCCTCGACGATCATCACGGTTTTCACCATTGACGGCACTCCTTGCCTCGACCAGCCTCCACTCTTCGGCTATCGATGCCCCCTTCTACTCGGATTTGATTTAAGAAGTGGGAATGGACGAGTTGCCATCTCTTAACGATAACAAATGGTTGCGGAATAGCGCTCGAACGCCCGCGATGGACCGGCCCGCCGCCGAGACGCTCGCCGTCACCGCCCTGTCCTTCATCGCGGCCGACCCCAGGCTGTTCGACCGGTTCCTCGCACTGACCGGCATCGACGTCGGCGGCATTCGCCACGCCGCCGCCACGCCGGGCTTTCTCCTGGGCGTGTTCGATTTCGTCCTCGGCCACGAGCCGACGCTGATGGCCTTTGCCGAGGATGCCGGGATCGATCCCGCCCGGGTCGTCGCAGCACGGCAGGCCCTTGCGGGCCCCGCCGAGGCCGGCGCGTGAGCCGGAACCT
The DNA here is from genome assembly GCF_036549475.1 of Aurantimonas sp. A2-1-M11. Taxonomy (NCBI): domain Bacteria; kingdom Pseudomonadati; phylum Pseudomonadota; class Alphaproteobacteria; order Hyphomicrobiales; family Aurantimonadaceae; genus Aurantimonas; species Aurantimonas sp. A2-1-M11. The sequence continues at coordinate 137,292 of NZ_JAZHLI010000003.1, forward strand.
CGTCACCGCAGGCCCGGCCATCGCCAGCCTCGACCAGCGCCACGATTCGCTGCTGATCCTCGACATTGACGAGGTGGTCCTGGAATTCATCGCGCCCTTCGGCGACCTGCTCGCCGAATACGGCGCGCGCCTGCACCCCGAGAGCTTCAGGCTGACCGGCAACGTTCGCTCCGTCTCCACCGGAACGGCGCTGACCGGCAACGAGCTCGACCAGCTGACCGTCCGCCTCTACCAGGAGCAGGAGGTGCGCCAGCGCCCGGTCGCCGGAGTAACCGAGGCGTTGGCACGGCTGGCCGAACGCGCCGACATCCTGTTCCTCACGGCGATGACGCCGGGATATTACGATGTTCGCCGAGCCTTGCTCGATCGCGAAGGCCTGACCTATCCGATGATCGCCACGGAGCGATCGAAGGGCGCGGTGGTGGCCGAACTGCTCGAGCGCTGGCGCGGGACCAGCATCTTCGTCGACGACCTGCCGCCCAATCTCGCTTCGGTGCGCAAGAGCGCCCCCACGACGCATCTCGTGCATCTGATGGCGAACCACGTCTTCCGGCAGCATCTCCCGCCGCTGCCGACCGGCGCACGCTCGGCCGCCGACTGGCCGGATGCCAGAAGCATCATCGACGGCATTCTGGCCGACGGCAAAGCCTGACCGGACGGTGCGCACCGGCGCGGTCGAAAACCGCATCGGCACAGGTGAGGTACCGCGAGGCCGTTCCGGTGGCATCCTGTTCGCCGCCCTCACCTGCGTTCCCCGAAATTCAACCAGCCGCGTCAGCGCTCCGCCCCTGAGAGGCACGCCACCGGACTTTCGAGCGGTCGTGAATCCGGGCGCACGAAGTGCAGACGCCGCCTTCCCCTCTACAGAAGCTCGACGTCGAGAACCCCTGGTGCCGCCCTCACCGCGCTCGCCATCTGCGGCGAGACCCGGTAGCGGCCCGGCAGGGTGATCTCCACCTCGCGCTCGCCGCCGTCGCGCACCAGGACCAGCGAGATCTCACTGTCGCCGTCCGAGCGCAGCTGGCTCTTGAAGGCCTGCAGCGGGTTGGCATCGCGCATGAAGACACGCAGTGCCTTCTGCATGCGCACCGCCTCGTCCTCCAGCGACTGGACCGACTGCACCCGGAAGGAGACCCCCTCCGGCCGTTCCTCGGCCGACACGCCGACGATCACCGACGCGCCCGGCTCGAGCTGGTCGCGAAACGCGTAGAGCGCTTCGGAGAACAGGACGACCTCGTACTGGCCGCTCGGGTCGGAAAGCTGGATGATGCCGAGCTTGCCGCCGCTGCGGGTCTTGCGCTCCTGGCGCGAGGTCACCGTTCCGGCCAGCTTGCCGGCGGTGGCGCCACGCTTGACCGCATGGATGACCTCCGCGTGGGTCTGGACCCGCAGGCGTTTCAGGGTCGCCTTGTATTCGTCCAGGGGATGGGCCGAGAGATAGAACCCGATCGCCTGGAATTCGCGCAGCAGCTTCTCCGACGAGGTCCACAGCTGCGCCGGATTGAGACGCAGCGGCTCCGGCTCGCTGCCGGCGCCGCCGAACATGTCATGCTGGCCGGAGGTGCGTCCCTCGTGCACCCGCAATGCGTAGGACGCCATCAGATCGATATTGGCGCACAGCAGCGCCCGGTCGTGGCCGAAGCAGTCCAGCGCCCCGGCGGCGATCAGGAATTCCAGCGTCCGCTTGTTGACGATCTTGGGATCGATGCGCGCGCAGAAATCCTCCAGCGACCCGAAGGTGCCGGTCCCTCGCGTCGCCACGATGTGGTCGACCGCCTGCTCGCCGACGCCCTTGATGGCCGCCAGCGCATAGAAGATCTTGTTCTCGCCCACCTCGAACGGCCGGAACGAGGTCTGGACCGAGGGCGGCACGATCTCGATGCCCAGGCGCATCGCATCCATGCGGAAATCGTTGAGCTTTTCGGTATTGCCCGCGTCCAGCGTCATCGACGCAGCGAGGAACTCGACCGGATGGTTCGCCTTCAGATAGGCGGTCTGGTAGGCGACCAGCGCGTAGGCGGCCGCGTGGCTCTTGTTGAAGCCGTAGTCGGCGAACTTCGCCAGAAGGTCGAAGATCATGTTCGACTGGGCCTTGTCGAGCCCGTTGGCGACGGCGCCCTCGACGAAGCGGACACGCTGCTTGTCCATCTCGGCGCGGATCTTCTTGCCCATGGCACGCCGCAGCAGGTCGGCTTCTCCGAGCGAATATCCCGACAGGACCTGGGCGATCTGCATCACCTGCTCCTGGTAGATGATGACGCCCTGGGTCTCCTTCAGGATGGGCGCGATCTTGTCGTGGATGAAGTCCGGCTCTTCCTCCCCATGCTTGCGGGCGTTGTAGGTCGGGATGTTCTCCATCGGACCCGGCCGGTAGAGGGCGACCAGCGCGATGATATCCTCGAACCGGTCGGGCCGCATGCCGATCAGTGCCTTGCGCATGCCGACCGATTCCACCTGGAACACGCCGACAGTCTCCCCGCGGGTCATCATCTCGTAGGTGCGGACATCGTCCAGCGGGATCGCCGACAGGTCGATGACGGGCCCGGTCCGCGCAATCAGCTCGACCGCCTTCTGCAGGACGGTCAGCGTCTTCAGGCCGAGGAAGTCGAACTTCACCAGTCCTGCCGGCTCGACCCACTTCATATTGTACTGGGTGACCGGCATGTCCGAGCGCGGGTCGCGATACATCGGCACGAGCTGGGACAGCGGCCGGTCGCCGATGACGATGCCCGCCGCATGGGTGGAGGCGTGGCGGTAGAGACCCTCGAGCTTCAGCGCGATCGAGATCAGCCGGTCGACGATCTCCTCCTTCTCGCGCGCTTCCTGCAGCCGCGGCTCCTCGATCAGCGCCTGCGCCAGCGTCACCGGATTGGCCGGGTTCTGGGGCACCAGCTTGCAGAGCTTGTCGACCTGGCCGTAGGACATTTCCAGGACCCGGCCGACGTCGCGCAATACGGCGCGCGCCTGCAGCGTGCCGAAGGTGATGATCTGGCCGACCTGCTCGCGTCCGTACTTGTCCTGGACGTAGCGGATCACCTCCTCGCGCCGGTCCTGGCAGAAATCGATGTCGAAATCGGGCATCGACACGCGTTCGGGATTGAGGAAGCGCTCGAACAGCAGCGAGAATCGCAGCGGGTCGAGATCGGTAATGGTCAGGGCATAGGCGACCAGCGAGCCGGCGCCCGAGCCGCGCCCCGGACCGACCGGAATGCCCTGCGCCTTGGCCCATTTGATGAAGTCGGCGACGATCAGGAAGTAGCCGGGAAACTTCATCCGCTCGATGATCGACAGCTCGAATTCGAGCCGCTCGCCGTAGCTTTCGACGGTCTCGCCGGGCGCCAGTCCGTGGGCCGCCAGCCGTGCTTCCAGCCCCTCGATGGCCTGCCGCCGCAATTCGGCAACCTCCGCCGCGTCCGCTTCCGCCGGATCGGCATCGGCCCCGGCAAAGCGCGGCAGGATCGGCGCACGCGTGCGCGGCCGGTAGCAACAGCGCTGGGCGATCTCGACCGTGTTGTGCAACGCTTCCGGAAGATCGGCGAAGAGCACCGACATCTCGTTCTGGGATTTCAGGCTGTGGTCCCGCGACAGCCGGCGCCGGTCCTCCTGGCTGACCAGGCGGTTGCTCGCCACGGCGATCAGCGCGTCATGGGCCTCGAAATCATCGGTCTTCAGGAAGAACGGCTCGTTCGTGGCAACGAGTGGCAGTTCCATGTCGTAGGCGAGTTGCAGCGTGTCGGCCTCGACCTTGCGGCTGCGCCCCTCGTGCCGCTGCAGCTCCACATAGAGACGGTCGCCGAAGACCGGCGCCATCCGCTCCATGCGGCTGCGGGCCAGATCGTGCCGGTCGGCAGCAAGGGCCGCCCCGATCGGGCCGAGCGGCCCGCCGGTCAAGGCGATAATGCCCTCGGCGCGCGACGTCAGCCAGTCGAACAGCACATGCGGGCGCGGATTGTCGGGATGCCCGAGATAGGCCAGCGAGACGATCTCGACGAGATTGGCGTAGCCGGTCTCCGTCGCCGCGATCAGGACCAGCGGCGCGATCGCGGAAAGGCTGCGCTCGCGGCGCCCTGCCCGGCTCTCCTCGCAATCGCCGAAATCCACGTCCAGCTGGCAGCCGATGATCGGCTGGATGCCGGCTTTCGACGCCTTTTCGGAAAATTCCAACGCACCGAAGAGATTATTGGTGTCGCAGATGCCGATCGCCGGCGCCTGATCACCCTGGGCGAACTTGATGATCTGGTCGAGCTTCAGCGCGCCTTCGAGCAGGGAGAAGGCGCTGTGGACCCGCAGATGGACGAATTTGGGTTTGCTGTCCGTCGCCGCCATGCCGCTGCTCCATCGTCCGCGCACCGGTCCGGCGCGCGCTTTCGCCCGCCCGCAACCGTTCGGCCTGTGCGGATGTGTCCCGCGAGCGGCCAGACTTCACGACTAGGCTTCCCGGCCGCCGGAAGAAACCGCCGATGGCCGTCGATGCACAAGAAAGCCGTCGTCACACGACGTGAGCGAGAAGGCTTAGGCTGAACACGAAACCGGAAACGACGGCGAGCGACAGCAGGTCCTTGGCAATATCGAGCATCAGTTCCTCCTTTGTTCTATGTTCGCTATATGTTCTCATTCCCTCGATGTTGTCAAGCGCTGGTTCAATCCGGCGCGCAAGCCCCCCCGCACCGGCCTGGGCCCGACCGAAATACGCGATGCGGGGCCGTGCGCGCCCCCCGGTGTGGCGTGCGGCATGCAAGACACTTGTACCGGCGTGCCGATCGGTTAGCGTAGGCGACTTCTAGAATGGCGAGGGTGAGATGAAGCGTAGGGCATTGCTGCTGGCCGGCGTCGTCTGCCTGGCGAGCGCTTCGGCACACACCGAGACGCTGGACGAGAGCACGCGCTATTTCGCCGTACGCGGCACGACGCTGGCCGAACTTGACCGCGACCTCAATCGGCGCGGTCCTTTCGTCGCCGAGACGGGCCTGCGCCACCCCGGTGCCACCGAGGTGAAGTTCGACGGCCACGTGACCTACAAGCGGGTCGACGCCGGATGCGTCGTCGATCAGGCCAACGTGAAACTCACGCTCAACATGCTGTTGCCGAGATGGGCGCCGCCCCGCGGCGTCGCGCCGGAGACGATCCTCATCTGGCAGACGCTGGAATCGGATATCGAGCGCCACGAAAAGCGCCATGCGGCGATCGCCAAGAGCTGGCTGAAGCGCATGGAGATGGCGCTGCGCAATCTGCGGCCGGAGCCGACCTGCGCGCGGATGGAAGCGCTGGTGAACCAGGTGACCCAGCGCTATCTGGCCGGGCATGAACGGGCCCAGGTCGAATTCGACACGATCGAGGGGCGCGAGGTGAATTTCCGGCTGCGTCGCGCGCTCAGCCGCGCTGTCTCCGACTATCGCCGCTGACGGGTTTCCGGCCGGTCGGCTTGCGCTTCAGACGGTCACGCGAAGATCCGCACGATCACCGGACGCCGAGAACGCCGGCTGAGATCGTTGCCGTATCGAGCGTAGGTCCCGCGACCGAACGCCCGTGGATTTGCGGTGCGGTTCAGGCCTGCCGCGCGGGCACCGTCAGCACCAGGCCGTCCAGGTCGTCCCGCATCTTGATCTGGCAGGACAGTCGGGAATTCGGCTGCGGTTCGTAGGCGAAGTCCAGCATGTCCTCCTCCATCGGCTCCGGCTCGCCGGTCTTCGCCGTCCAGGCTTCGTCGACGTAAACATGGCAGGTGGCGCAGGCGCAGGCGCCGCCACATTCCGCCTCGATACCGGGGACGTCGTTCTTGACGGCGTTCTCCATCGCGGTCGTGCCCTTCGGCGCGTCGATCTCGAAACGTTCACCCTCATGGGTGAGAAACACGAGCTTGGGCATGGAACGGGCTTTCCGGTAGCGAAGGATTCGGCGGCGGGTGTCGCGCCCCTTGGCGGGGCAGGCGGACACGCGAGACATGCGCCACCGCCGGTCGCGCCTCGTTAAGGTTCGTAAGGGTCGGAAGTCAACCGGCAGCCGGGACGCAGTGGCGCCGGTCGACCCCGTCAGCCTATCTGGCCAGACGCGTCACGAAGCCGAGCGTTTCGTCGACCACGGAGCGCAGCGTTACAAGACTCGCGGCATCGAAGCCGGATCGCTCGCTCGCCTCGGCGGCGTCGGCGAGCGGAAAGGCCCCGACATTGCGGCAGGCGCCCTTCAGCGTATGCGCGATCTGCCGCAGTTCCAGTCCGCCAGCCGTCTGCAGCCGAATCGCGACGAGTTGCAGATGCTTGACAAAGAGACCGAGAACTTCCCGCTCCAGCCCCCGGTCACCAGCGGTCTGGCGGGCCAGGTGCACGAGGTCGATCGGCCGCTGGCCGGAGGGAGAGCGCAGGACGCCCTCGCCGGCTGGCGAAAAGCTGTCGTCCGGGAGTGAATGCGCAAGCGAGACCATGGGACCATCCAACCAATCGAGCGATGCAGTCCGGAGCCGCGGCACGGCGCTCCGTCTGGCCGCAGGTCCGATCATCCGCCCCCCGGATGGAGGAAGCGTTAAGCGCGGTGACCGGAACCCGTCACAAGGCGTTGCGGACGCGCTATTGCAGTCTAGAATTATCTGGTGGACGACCCGTCCTGAAAATCGGTTTATCGTTAACCTTATGTTTAAACTTGTAGGGATCGGGCAGTTTTACGGTTTCTTTCGATGCGGTCGCTAACTAGCATCAATCATGCGAAACTGTCGGTTGGCCTCTGGCTGCGTGTTGACGGTTGACAGCGTCCGAAGTTGGCGAGGCCTGAAAACCTGTCGCCGCTTCGGTGGCCCATGCCGAGCGGGTCCAGAGTAACGAGTATTGAGGCGCGACGGAAATGTCCCAGACCAAATCCATCGACCAGCTCTCCGACGACACGGTCAACGAGATCGAGGAAGCGTTGCGTGAGGATTTCGCGGCCGATTCCGACGAGTCTCCGCGCGCTGCCTCGGGAAAGCTGGACCAGCCGTCCTCGGCCGACCGAACGGATGTCGATTTTTCCTTCGACGATTTCGAACGGCAGATCAGCGAGACCGCGGGAGAGCTGAGAACCGAGAGCGCCGAAGCCAAGCCGACGACCGGCGTCCGGCGCGCCTCGCTGGCGGATTTCGTCGCCTTCGACACTCCCACCCAGGAACAGAGCCCGCGCCGGGAGACGGAGTACGAGCCGCATATGGCCCGGCCCGCCGCGCCGCGCAGCCCCGCACCGGCCCAGGCACCGTCGACCGCCCAGCGTCCGCCGCGCGCCGGTCAACCTGCAGCAGAGACGCCGCGCCAGTCGGCGCCCGCCGCGCAACCGACACCTGCGCCCACGCCGGCTCGCGAGCGTCCGGCGGCGGCGGCGCGCCCCGTATCCGGCGAACGGCGCGCCGATGCGGGCGAACCGCCCCGCGCCTATTCCCAGCCTGCGGCCAATGACGAGGAACGCCGCACATCGGTGATGGCCGACGCGCTGCTCAGCCGCCGCGCCTCGATGATGCCGATCTGGATCGCAGCGGCCGTCTCCGCCGCCTGGGTCGGGCTAGTCGGCTTCATGGGCTACGATCTCTACGGCACTGATCTTGCCACGCTTTCGAATGGCGCGGCCGGGTCGCTGCCGCAGGCGGAACTCGCTATTCTGGTCGCGGTGCTGGTGGTCCCGGTGCTGCTGATCTTCGCCTTCGCGGTGATGGTCCGCCGTTCGGCCGACATGCGGCTGATGAGCCGGTCCATGGCCGAGGTCGCCCTTCGTCTGGCCGAACCGGAATCGATCGCCACGGAGCGGGTCATGAGCGTCGGACAGGCTGTCCGGCGCGAAGTGGCGGCTCTCGGAGAAGGCGTCGAGCGCGCGCTGGCGCGCACCGCCGAGCTGGAGAACGTCGTCCACAACGAGGTCAGCGCGCTGGAGCGCGCCTATGCGGACAACGAGGCCAAGATCCGCGGCCTCGTCAACGATCTCGGCGCCGAGCGCGACGCCATGCTGTCCCATGCCGAGCGCCTGCGCTCGGCCGTCGTCGGCTCCCATCAGCGCCTCGTCGAGGATGTCGACGGCGCCTCCGACCACATTCTCCAGCGCATCGAGGATGCGTCCCGGCGCTTTACGTCGCTGCTCGACGAGCGCGGAGAATCGCTGGCGCGCGACTACACCCAACGCAGCAACGCGTTCGTCGCGCTGGTCGACGAGCACACGCGCAATGCCCATGAGAGTATGGCTCGCGACAGCGACAGCCTCGTCGAACGCATTGCGAGAAGCGCCGACGACGCCACCGCACGGCTGAACGAGAGCGGCGACGAGGTCGCCCGCCTCATCGAGATGCGCACCACCGATCTCGACGATCGCAGCCGCGAGCTCATGGAGCGGATCTCCGCGGCCGGTGAAGCGATTTCCGGCCTGTTCCAGACGCGTGGCGACTCGCTTGCCGGCGACAGCGAGCGATTCCTGACTGACCTCACCGGGGTCCTCGACGACCGCGCGATCGGCATCGCGATGAATGGCGAGACCTTCCTGTCGAGCCTCGACGGCGCTTTCGAAGAGCGTCTGCGCGAGATCGACGAGCGGTCCAACGGCTTCATCGGTCGCTTCTCCGACGTCGGCAACGACATGACTGCCCGCCTGTCCGCGTCCGGCGATGCGGTCACCGGCCTTCTGAAGGCGCGCGGCGAAGCCGTCGCCAGCGAGAGCGAGAGGTTCCTGACCGACCTCACCGGGGTCCTCGACGACCGCGCGATCGGTATCGCGATGAATGGTGAGACGTTCCTCTCGAGCCTCGACGGCGCCTTCGAAGAGCGCCTGCGCGAGGTCGACGAGCGCTCCAACGGCTTCATCGGCCGCTTCTCCGACGTCGGCAACGACATGACCGCCCGCCTGTCAGCGTCCGGCGATGCGGTCACCGGCCTTCTGAAGGCGCGCGGCGAAGCCGTCGCCAGCGAGAGCGAGAGGTTCCTGACCGACCTCACCGGGGTCCTCGACGACCGCGCGATCGGTATCGCGATGAATGGTGAGACGTTCCTCTCGAGCCTCGACGGCGCCTTCGAAGAGCGCCTGCGCGAGGTCGACGAGCGCTCCAACGGCTTCATCGGCCGCCTCTCCGACGTGGGCAGCGACATGACGGCCCGCCTCTCCGCGTCCGGCGATGCGGTCACCGGCCTTCTGAAGGCGCGCGGCGAAGCCGTCGTCAGCGAGAGCGAGAGGTTCCTGACCGACCTCACCAACACGCTCGACGACCGGGCGCTCGGCCTTACCATGGACAGCCAGACCTTCCTGGCGAGCCTCGACGAGGCGTTCGAGACGCGCATGCGCGACATTGCCGAGAAGAACGGCATCTTCCTGACCAGCCTCACCGACGACATCGACAGCCGCCGGAACCGGCTGGACGAAGAGTCCGACCGTTTCCTGCAGACCCTCGAATTCAGCCTCGGCGAGCGCACGGAACAGGCAGCACGGATGCTGTCGGACACGTCCAGCCGCACTCTCGGCGACCTCGACAGCCGCCTTGCAGCGATCGACCACACCCTCACCGAGACCGGCGGCTCCCTGGTGGCGACCATCGAGGCCCGGGCCGAGGCCGTGGATCGCTCCACCGACCGCATTTCCCAGGCGCTGGCCGAACGCTCCCAGGAATTCTCCAGCGCCCTCGCAGAGCGCACGCGCGAAATCGTCGCCGCCTTCCACAGTGGCCACGCCGAACTGACGATGCGTGCCGGCGACGCCGTGACGCTCAGCCAGTCGGCACTGGACAGCCGCACCGGCGAGCTTCGGTCGCTCTTCGACGAGCGCATCTCGGGGCTCAACGCGCTGATGGACGAGCGCACCGGTCAGCTGGCCGGAACGCTGGATGATCGCCTGCTGGCCTTCGACCTGGCCAGCGACAGCCGCATCGAGACCATCACGGCGCAGTCCGGCGAGATGGATGCCGCCCTGGAGCGGACCGCCGCGCGCCTCGAGGAACTGCTCGCACGGCGCCGCGAGGAAATCGAGGCGATGGTCGAACGCAGTGCCGAAGGGCTGCGTGCCGCCCTCGACGGGCGGGTCGGTGCAATCGAGAAGAGCATTGCCGACCACAGCGAGGACATCGAAGCCGCCTTCGCCTTCTCCCAGCAGAGCCTTATCGGCAATCTGGACGAGAAGAGCATCGCCCTCACCCACGCCATCGAGGCGACCGTCGCCAAGATGGAAAGTCTCGTCGGCAGCGCCCAGGGCGCCCTGGCCGAAGGGGTCGACGACAAGACGCGCGAAATGGCGCAGCTGCTCGACGACCGCCGCAAGGCGATCGAGAGCCTGGTCGCGCAGAGCCGTGACGGCCTCGTCAATGGGCTCGACCAGCGCATCGACGCGATCGCCAGCCTTCTGGCCGACCGCGTCGGCCGTTTCCACCAGTCCCTGCAGTCGGAATCCCTTCGCTTCATCGGTGGGCTGGAAGAACAGGGCAGCCGCCTGATCGGCGATATCGACGCCCGCACCGGCAACCTGACGGCCGGCCTTGCCGACCGCATCGCGGCGAACCAGGCGCAGATGTCGACTGCGCAGGACGCCCTGCTGGCCGGCCTCGACGACCGCCACACGGCCATCCGCACGACGCTCGACGAGCGTACCAGCGTCATCCGCTCCCTGTCGGAAGAGACCCACGGTGCACTGCTGTCAGCCCTCGACGAGCGGATCGCCGGCATCACCGGGGGCTTCGACGAAGCGGTCAGACAGGTCGCGGACGACCTGTCCGAACGTGTCGACGCCCTGCGCCGGGTGGTCGACGAATCGCGCACGGCGATCGTCGGCGACGTCGACAGCCAGACCGACCGCCTGCGCCTCGAGATGGACGAGCGCACCCGGTCCTTCGGCGACGACATCGCCATCAATGCGGGCGCCCAGCTCGTGGCGATCGAAAACGCCCTGTCGATGGTCATGGAAGGCCTCGACGAGCGCACAACGCAGCTTCGCGGCGCAGCCGAATCCGTCGAGGCGTCGCTGGGCGAAAGCCTGGACGGCCGCTTCGAGCGCATCCGCAGCGTTATGCAGGATGGTCGCGATTCCCTCATCGGCGAACTCGACGGCCGCACCAGCACGCTGAACGAGGAAGTCACCGAGCGCGTCATGCGGGTCAGCGAAGGCCTCGACGCCCGCACCGCCGCAATGCGCGCGCTTCTCGAGGAGGCCCGCACGGTTCTCATCGACGGGCTCGACGAGCGGATGGCCGCCATCCACGGTGTGGTCGACGGCTCGCAGAGCTCGATTCTCGACGGCCTCGATGAGCGCACGGCGCGGATCAGCGAGGAATTCGAGACCGGCCGTTCGTCGATCGCCGCGGCGATCGAC